>JABEVM010000178.1 GCA_013041585.1 Chlamydiota bacterium | reverse complement strand
TTTCATAGTACTCTAACACAAGATCAAGAGTTCTTTTTGTCAGATGAAGTTTAATGAACCCTGAATCTTTCAATAAAAAGTCTTTCAGTTCACTGATATACGGTTTGCTTGTACAGGAACCAGACCTTTGCGATGTAGATTCTACGAATTTTTTACGCGGCCCAATATTCCCAGGCCATGTTGGAAGGAGAACCTCATAAAAATCTTGAATACAATGATTAGTTGTCTTCTCAGTTGAAAGCCCTTTCATTCCTTCCTGATTAGGAAGGTCGACAATTGATAAATCTAAGAGATAATCAAAAAAAGAAGATTTTTCTAAATCTTCAACAGGAACTTCTTCCAGTTCTGCCCAATGATCTTCGTATGGTTTCCCTTCTTTTGTATAACTTGTCGTGTGGAAGGAAGAACCCTCTCCACGATTAACAAACTCTCCTCTAATGAACGTCCTGCCATTTCTTTGAATGGGTGTTAAATAAACAGGAATTTCGTGACCTGCTGGCCTTGCTACATAACCTGTTGAAATGGATAAGTTATTGCCTTTCTTAAGCCAGTCGATCATTTCGCTACGGATCTGTCTTTTTTCTAAAATATATGCCTGTGGATTTGTAGATTGATCATAAAGACGTTGTTTCCATATAGCAGTAACAAAAGAGCTTTTATACGAATCGAGAAGCTTTTGTAACTGCTGCTTCTTCTTTTGTAACCTTGGGTGCTCTTTAAGGGCTTCAAGCTCTTGAATCAAAAAATTCAATGTCAATATGGAGTTTGCTATGATTCCATCACCGTGTTCAAATCCCATAAAATCCGTATGGAGTAATGCAAACAAGCTTATGGCTTCTTGAGAGCGATTGAATGGTTTTTGACTAAACTCGATAGTAGGTGTGCCGTATATTGTATCAGCTAGAAAAAAGGGAGGAAGTTGCGATGGGACTTGATCCGAAGAAGCTGAGGTTGGAGAAGCACTTATCGTAGATTGGACCGAGGGGACACTTGGGACTATGTGAGCATATAGACGATCAATTCGAGCCTGAGCAACAGAATTTCCCCTGCTCTCAATCCCCTTTGAAGAAAGCTTTGAGGTTTGAGAGGAGAGCAGGGAATCTATAAACTTTTTTAGATTTTCTTGAGCGGAAGTAAAATAATTTTTTGTATTTTCAGGCAGGACAAGAGCATAACTCTTAAGAAACTGCTGTAACAGGGCCGAATATAACCTTCCTGACATAACAAACCATCAACTATTTTGAAGTTATAATAATTGTATTTAAAAAAACACGATTATTATAATAAATAAATTCAAAATAGTCAACAATATACATTAATAGCATTTACATTATTACAATAAAATAATGTTACAACATTTTTTTTTAAAACCGTATGTTATAACTCATATACATAAAATGTGTATGGTAGGCTGAGTTATACTCAAAATCATAACCTGCTTCTAAGCTGTGTCTGCAGTGTCTCCCACATTTCCAGGATATGTACCGCCACTTGGCACTGAACTCCAATTCGCGTTTGTATTCCAATTCCCCCCTGCAGCATTGATCCAAGTATAATCAAAGGTAGCGGCGCTGATAGAAGTGCTAAACCTAACATTTTTTTCTGAAATGACATAAGAGCCTAAAGTATATAATTTATTTTTTACTAATTTATATCTTTTGCTCTATTTTCGATACAAGAACAGGTTTCTTTTGTCCATCGGAAGGAAACTAAGAATTTTTGGTACCGTTTTGACTTAAAGCTATGATGTCGCTTATGCTATCCCTATTGCAATCACAGCTCCTAAAATTAGAAGCATATATCCGATGAGATATTGTACCATTTTATAAGAGACCTTCGTCATAAGCTGCGATCCTACATAGGCGCCTAAAAAGGCGGTTAGGCATGCCGCCACGAGGATACCTAGCATATCGCTCGAAATCGGAGCAAACTGTTCTGTGTAGGTGGCCCAGCTATACACCAAAACTCTAACAGAATCGACAATAATGCTGCAGACAACCCCTGTTCCAATAAACTGCTCTTTAGTAAGGCCTGCTTTGAATAAAAAAGCAGACCGTAAAATCCCTTGATTTCCAGATATTCCCCCAAAAAAACCCGATAAAAATCCTCCAAAAGGGATGTATTTAGCGGCAAAGGAAAACGTAGAAAACTTGGGAACAAGCTCGAGTACAGAAGAAGCAATAATGATGACCCCAACTGTAAGACCGATCACTGTTAAATGATAGGTATTATCATGTAGCGTGTAAGAAAAAATTGACGGTACGTTCGAAAAAAAACTGAGTAAAAAAGCGCCAATTGCAGAAGCAATGGCCGCCGGGACTCCAAATCGTATAATTACTTTCCAAACCGAAAATTTTCCGACCAGTGTAAATTTAAATAGATTCGTGAGTAAATGCACGCCTGCAGTAGAAGCAATTGCAATAGGAAGTGGGAAAAATAAGGCGAAGACCGGCATCAGGACAGTCCCCAAACCAAAACCAGAAAAGAGCGTAAGCGCAGAAATAATAAACGCAGAAACGCAGATAACTAAGTATTCCATAGAGAGTCCCTTTGTCCCCTTTTGCCAATCCTGCTTTATTTATTCAAGACATAGCTAACTGCAGAGAAAAATAACGGTTTTCTTACAAAGACCAAAAAAGATGCTTATCAATTAATCGTCCTTTTACTAAGCTCTCCGGCTAAAAATTCAAAGATCTGAATTCGAGTCGATTGTAAAATTTTAAAAATAGTAGGAAAATTATGGCAGCTACACATGCAGTGCAAGGATTTAACGTAATAGGAAATTCCATTTTTCTTCAAACCCCACAACATGCAGAAGCAGCTTACGTACATATTGTACAGTCACATCCAGATCATACCTCTACTATAGTTGGCAGGCACGAGGAAGATTTAGCCTACCAAGTGACTGCAGAAACAGCGCTGCGTATTTTTCATGCAGAGCTCGGCATTTCCGAGCAGTTTAAATGCCTTCGCTACCCCAAGCTAGATGGAAGAGCCATTCCTCCGAACCTTGCTGAATTTTTTGACACTTTCCCGACTTTAAAATATTTTGATCAAATACCTGTGATATCTGAATCGCTGATAAAAGCAAGCCCGGACATGCGAAAATACAAATATAGACATGACGAATCTGCTTCGAGAACTTTTACAAAAAATAGGCCATATGATGAATCAGATTCTTTCATAGCTCATCGTATTGAAGATATTTTTAAGAGGGAAAAAGTGTCCTCTGATATCTTTACACCTTATATGCAAGAACTCGTGGATAGCTGTCCAAAAAGCGGAAAGGCGGGTATTTTAGTTCAAGTTTTATTCCCTAACAACCCTAGTATATACGACGCTGTTTATCACTCTAACTCTACAGGTAATCTCAAAGGCAATTCAGATGTTCTTACAAGAGGTCCTCTTCGCATCCTCTCATCTGCTCTTTTTGCAAAAAGGAACGACACCCCCATGTTTCGATATAGTTTAGTTCCGTCTGATGATCTTCGTTCTTATGAAGACAGGGTTAAAACCATCTTACAAACTATATATGATTCTCATTTACAAAGTACCGCAGAACTAGAGTCGTTAAAAGAGAGAACTTTAGTAGAAGGAGTTCCAGAAAATCAGCAAGACCAGAAAGAAAATGTAATCAGATCATATTTTAAAAAATTTGATCCCGATAAAGCCTATTCCTACATACTACAAAGCAACCTTCCATCCCTAGTGCAACAAGCTCATATTATTACTTGCTGCGGACAGTGGCTTGAAAAAGGAGAATGCGAAAAGGTCCAAGATGCTTTAATTCATATACCAGAAGACCATCCAAAAAGGGCCGCATTACTGGGTCTTCTTTGCGAGTCTCTTCTTGATTATACTCTGAATGTAGCCCAAGTAGATGGATATATATCCCACATGCCGGATGGAGAAGCAAAAAACTATGCTCTTGTGCGCGCTTCTACTTATATGGAAGAGCCTTTACAAAGCTTTTACCTTCAGCAGCGGAATATGGATTATCCGATCTACTTAGATGAATTAAGAGACCTACTTAGAAATCAAGTTTATCAACAATAGAGATAGAACTTTTCTTCTTCTTTTTAATGCTAAATAAAAAAAATATTTATAAGGAAAACCACATGATACAAACAATTAAATCGGAAGTGCAAACATGGCTTGCTAATGCGCAGACTTTTCTAGCAACAAATCAACCTCTTGAATCTATGTCATATCAAGAGCTAGAAACCAGAGAAACTATGATTTTAGAGCTAAATAAATCTATCGACGAGACATTTAAGCGCCTAAGGAATGTCAAAGAGGATGCGGACCAAACTGATTCTCTTGAAAATGAAAGGGAAATAGATCAATTCTATACAGATTACGATTTTTCTATAGTAGCAGGAAACCGCGTAGCTCTTATACTTCAACGTGACATCACACGTCTTGCTCTGTGTCGTATGGGCAAAGGAGTAAATAACTCTGTAGATAATTATATTGAAGTAACCCCCCTTGCAAACCGGGTGATCATACTGGGTTGTGGTCATACTGATACATTTTATGGTTGCGGCCCTCCCGAAGAATCAAGCGAAGACGAGATGTCGATACCCGATGAAGAATACAATCATTTACATGTAGGTGAGTACTGCGTTGACATTAGAGCTAAAATGAAACCTGACGTTTGCCTTGATATCACCTCTACTAAAATGATGGAATATTTCCCTGACAACTCATTTCCAAAAATCATCTGTGAAAACCTTCCCGATGTTGTTTTCGAAGAGGGTGATGCGCAGAAGATTTTTACAAGCGCGAATCGAATCCTTCAACAAGGAGGAATAATCCAATTTAACAACTACCTTCAAATTTCTGAATACGAAGACGAAGATTATCCTTTTGACATCATACTCAGCGAAGAAGAAAAACAAGCAGTTGAAGACAAGGACTTCTCCTCATATCCTCCAACTACTTGCCATAAGATGAACCAAAAAGTCGTAGACTTTCTTTCTAGTGTTGGTTTTGAGCTACAGCCAGGTTTCAACATGCACGTACTTCCAGAAAATTACATTGCTGTTAAAACAAAAAATGTACTTACATTAAGTGCTTAAAATAAGCTAATCCTTGTGAAAACTCTTTAGATTCCCCTCCTTTTCCTTCTCTTGCGTGAAGGAAAAGGTCGAGGAATTTCAAAGCGAGCACTTTGCCAAGCTGAACTCCTTCTTGATCAAAAGAGTTGATACCCCAAATGAAACCTTGGAAGGCCACTTTATGCTCATAATAGGAAAGTAAAGCTCCCATCGTATACGGATCTAACCTGTCTGCAAATAAGATGCGAGAAGGTCTGTTTCCTGGGAAAAACTTGTTGGGATTCTCGTTTTTGTGACCTACTGCCAAAGCAAGTGACTGAGCAAAAAGGTTAGATAGTAATTTTTCTTGGCAGGATGTGCCTTCATAAATGACATCTTCCCGATATTGACTCTCTTTAAATCCAATGATTTCTAAAGGAACGACTGTAGTTCCTTGATGGATCATCTGAAAGAATGAATGTTGGCCATTAGTTCCTGGCTCTCCCCAAATAATTGGACTTGTATCAAAGTCAACAGGATTGCCTTCTTTAGTGATCCTTTTTCCATTGGATTCCATGTCAAGTTGTTGCAAATGTGCAGGAAAACGGGAAAGAGCTTGAGAGTAGGGGATCACTGCAACTGTTGGAAGACCTAAGAAGTTACGGTTCCAAATTCCAAGCAATGCTGAGAGAAGAGGCAAGTTCGTTTTATAGTCCTTTCGAAGAGCTATCTTGTCCATAGCATTTGCGCCTCTTAAGAACTCAATTAAACGATCCATACCCAAAGCAAAAGCGAGGATAAAACATCCAACCATGGAAGTGGCTGAATATCTTCCTCCAATATAATCCCAAATATAAAAAGATGCCGAATACTTACTTGGATCGTCCATAGGACTCCCCTTTCCAGTGATGGCCACCATATGCTGTGAGGGATCAATACCTTCGCCTGCTAAAAACTCTCTAACAAAATACTCGTTCGTGCGTGTCTCCAAAGTGCTACCTGACTTAGAAACAATCACAAACAATGTATTTTTAGGATTGATTTTTCGAAAAATTCCAGCGCCATCATCAGGATCAACGTTTGAGAGGAAATGTACTTTTCTTCCCGTCTTGTGATAGGCTTCCAGACCTAAGTATATGGCCTGTGGCCCTAAATCCGATCCACCGATTCCGATTTGCACTACATCTGTAAAGTTCTGTTTAGAATCAATGTTGTATAGAAAATCTTTGAGTTTCTCTAATTCTTGATAAGCAAGCTTTGAGGCTTCCGCTGCCTCGGAAGAAGAATTGCGGTTTTCAAAAAAGTCGCGCATGGCTGTATGAAGAGCTGGACGATTTTCACACTCATATCCATGTATGAAATTTACTATTTTCCCCGCCTGCATCCCTTCCATTTGCTCTATAGCTTTCGTCTCTTCGGCTAGTTCAAACAAAGATTGCAAAACAGGGTCGGTCACCCTTTCTGTAGCATAAAAAAGTTTGAGACCTAAAGCTTCTGTAAGCATGCTGTCAATGCGTTTTGCTGTAAGGACTCCCTCCTCCGATAAATCGATCGGGCTTTCAGCAAGTTCATATAATCTACTACAAGATTTTAACTTACGCCAAGACGTCATGTCCTACCCCGTTGTACCTGTTAAGATTTATCCAAAATGACATATAGATATTTTTTCATACAGAAAATATTACTTCTTGTATTTAAAGTTGCACATATTGTAACATTTCACTTGCAAATCGGAGTATAGCGCAGCTTGGCTAGCGCGGCTGCTTTGGGAGCAGTAGGTCGGGGGTTCGAATCCCTCTACTCCGATTTCTTCTTATAATCTTCGAAAGACATCTCTTGAATAAGCCCCAATTTTTTCCCATACGAAACTACGAAGCCGCCTGCAGCACAAAACCCTTGTAGCTTCCTTTTTCCCTGCACGCTAATTCCAGAGGAAATGATCACAATTTCTTCTAACTCCCCCCATTGCTCATTTAAGAGGGATTCAAAAATCATCCGGAAAGGGATCTTTTTTTGTGATAAATCTTGGATGATAATCTCTAAGTCTGAAAGATGAGATAGTCCACAGATTTCCTCTGAAGGAACACAAACTCCAACGATTATATTATCTTGGATAGGCATGCTTCTAATACAGGTATCATCCCAGAGTAGTTCTCCAAAAGGATAAATAGATCCTCTTATAATAAGATGGACATGGGGAAAACGCTCTTTCGAAAGAAGATGAGCTACTTTTGCAAAAGAAGATTCCTCTGTTACATCAAGTAGACAAAAGACGGGCAAAGTATCGGGAAGATAAGAAATAAGACGATGTAAATACTCTGAAAATACGCTCGTGCAATACCTGGAAAGTAAAAGATTCCCGATTTCCTTTTCGTAAAATTCATTATAATGATGAAGCCCATTCTCTTCTTGCCCCATCTGCACAAGCCATTCTTCGAGGTTGTTTTGTAAAGAGGCGTCCCAAGTAAAACGATGGTAAAAATCGATATCTCCTTGGTAGATAATCACTCCGAGTGTGTTTGCTGCAAAATTCGCATGCAAGGTTTTAACAAACTGCTCAATTGCGATTGTAAAGCTCTGAAATGCCATAGAGTCAGTATAAGAGAAGGAAGAGTCATGCAAAGAAAAATCAAGCTTCCAAAGAATTTGACCTTTATTTTCTACTACAGACTCTGCAATTTCTTTTTGCAAAGACCAATCCAAGTCGCTTGCAAGTCCAGCCGGCAGAGAAATGACAACACCATTATATTCGCTATCCTTTTTAAAAGACCTAGCATCGAACTGCAAATGAGGAACAAATCTGCCCTTAGGCAAATGGAAAACCCCTTGCTCATATGTAGATATTTCGGATGTGTCCATAAAATCTCTTTTAGTGAGAAAATTGTAAGTAGAAAATTTCCTTTCCTTTAGCTCTCCAAAGCTCTTCAAAATACGAGCTGCCATAACCTGGCCACTGTTTTGTGAAAAAGGGATAACAAAAAGCAGAATACCAGTCTGGTGTTTTAAGCATTTCATCACAGACCTGGTCACGGTATACATCGTCATCGGTAACAACTGTAACTGTTCCGCCTTTTATAATGACTCTGCTCAGCTCTACTAAAAACTCACCTTGTAGAAGTCTATGTTTTGCATGTTTCTCCTTAGGCCAAGGGTCTGGAAAATTTACATAAGCCGAATGAATGATGTGCTGGGGGGTAAGATAGTATTTGGTAAATTCAATCGCATCGCCGCAGACGATGAGAAAGTTTTTAAGGTTCATATTCTTGGATTTTGCCCAAATTTTGGCTACCCTTTCGAACTTTTTTTCTACTGCAATCCAATTTTTGTCAGGATTTTGCATCGCCTTTTCCGCTATCCATGATCCGTTACCGCTACAATATTCGATGAGTACCTCATTTGTATTTCCGAAAAGTTCTGGGTCAGCAAAATCAGGAAAACGCCACTGTGTATGTTTATCGTAGTACTTTGGAACAAACAAGATTTGATCTTGTAAAAGAGGTTTTCTTTCCTTCCAAGAATAAGGGAATTTAATGTCTTTTGGTTTCATAGCTCTGCGAAAAATGATAATTAGAAGGTATTATAGGAGAAATTCCTATTCTCAGCTAGGATTGTTCTCGCCGGTTTGAAAGAGACTTTAAAAAAAAATTTAGCAAATCCACGATGGGAAAACAAAATTTATATTGACCATCGAATCTATATGCTAGTCCAAAATTAAAATTCTATTATAATCGGGCAAAAAGCAGTTGATTTAACCTGCATTAACAAGGACAGATTCGATGAAACACGTCGCCTTTTATGTAATCGGCACTTTTATAGCTTTTACCGCAACCGATGCGAAAGCGGAAAATTCTGAGAACCAAGTATCTCAAATCCAGCAGATGCAATTTGAAGAGGCAAAACCCTCGATAAATACAGAGACCACATCCCTTGATTCCGAGGTTCTTTCTCTGGATTCCGTGGATAATGTAGACCTCGACCAGCTCATTTTAGAAGCTGAAGCCGCGCTAGGTTCTGATTTGCAGCAAGACTTCAATAGTGTGGACGATATCCAGCTTATTGATGAAAATGCAGAAACCGTAGAAACAAGAAACTCTGAGGATCCTGCAGCCCCATTCCTACAACTACAATTTGAGACAAAAAAACCAACAGATGCAATCCAGCTAAATGAGGAAGCTCAAATCCAAGTAAAAAGTTCTCCTCAATCTGAAGAATCCACTCAGCCGCTGAATATTGAAACATTGCAAGAGAGTGAAAAAACTCAAATACAAAACAAAGTTCTGATAGAAAATGCGGAAGATCAGCAATCCCAAGCTCAAGAGCAAAAGCCTTTCATTGAAATCTCTTCTCCTGTATCAGCCGCTTCTGAAGAAGCAAGCTTTCTTACACAAGATAATTTTATCCCAAAACAGGAAACAGCTCTTGTAGAAACTCCTGAGTTAAGCTCTGAAAAGCTAGCTGTAGAGCCTGCAACTGACAACATTGTAGAAATGAGCTCTAGTAAAGAAGCCGTGATCGTCCCTTCTGAAGTTTCTGATGAATCTGCGCTCCTTTCTACCCCAGTAGAAGAGCTTACACCCCCACAAGTAAATTTGGACAAAACCATTCTGGAAAATACAGAGCTTTACACCCCTCAAGCTCACGTATCTTCATCCGACTTAGAAGTTCAAGATGCAAAGCAAGAATTTGCGCCGAAAGAAGAAGCGGGGTCTTCGTTCGAGCCTAATACAGCTTTCGTACTCCCTGAGTCCCCAATTGACAATGAAATCTCGCTTGAGGAAAAAAAAACTCCATTGAACATCGAGATGAACGAGTTCCTTGAAGAGAGCTCTATTCCGGACAAAATCAAAACTGACGCCGCTTTGCCATTAGAAAAAAAACTCTCTGCCTCAGCAAATTCTTCTGTAGCTTTTGAAAAAAAAGTTGCTAAGGAAACAGCTTTAGCTCAAAATCCATCTAAAATTAAACAAACCAATTCACAACCTACCCACTCAAACATTATGATAGATATTAAAGCTGTATTTGCCGGCTCACCAACAATTTATACTCTTTTATTCTTGCTATCCATTGCGATGATAGCTCTCTGTTTCTACCATCTAATTACTCTACGCATCTCTGGAGTCATTCCTACACAAAAACTCCAAGAACTAAGGCAAAAAATTGCAATGAATGACTATGTTGGAGCCTCAACGCTCTGTTACCAAGAGAGCTCCTTCTTCTTTAAAATCATTGCAGCAGGCCTTGCAGCAAAGGAAATGGGAACAGCGGCCGTAGCTCCCACAATGAAAGCGGAAGCTAAACGTGTGACAGTTTCTTTCTGGCAACGCATCCACTTCCTCAATGATATTGCGATCATTGCACCTATGATCGGCCTTTTAGGTACTGTACTTGGTATGTTCTATGCTTTCTACGATATCAACCGCACCTCAGAAAGCGTACTTTCGCTTTTTGATGGACTTGGCGTTTCTGTAGGGACGACTGTTGCGGGAATTTTTGTTGCTATTTTTGCAATGATTTTCCATTCGATTTCGAAATACAAACTGGTTCAAGTTCTAGCCACTGCTGAAAATGAATCAGAAGAACTTGCGCAAATCATGGAAAGACCGAATTCAAACTCTCAACCAAGAGTCCGAGATGAGTTTCATACCTGATGAAGAATTACAAACGAAGACACATTTGAATTTGACCCCGATGGTCGACTTCTTGTTCCTCGTTGTAGCAGTTTTTGCGACACTTGCGATTACTAGGACTGCCCTTCATGATACGGAAGTTGATCTTGCGAAGCTAAATTCTACAAAAGATTCAACTTTACTTGAAGAAACTAACCAAAAGTACCAAGAATTCTTTGTAAATGTCAGTGTTAGCAAAAATGGTGAGTACAAGTGGCTCTCCGAAATGAATGAATTTACAGTCGCTGGCGTGCAGGGATTGCAAGACGAGATTAGCAAACAACAGGAGCTTGGTCTCTTGCCTAAAGAATCAAGCAAGATTAAAGTCCTTCTCCACATCGATAAAAATGCCCCATGGGAACCGATTGCGGAAGCCATTTTGGGGATCAAAGAGATTGGATTGGACATCCACCCAGTCTACGAGCCTAAATAAATTCTTTTATAAATTTCTTAGAAACTCACACTTCATTAGGGCCTTAAGGCCCTAATGAAGTGTGAGTTTCTAAGAA
>JABEVM010000177.1 GCA_013041585.1 Chlamydiota bacterium | reverse complement strand
CTATCGAATATTCAATTAATTAAGAGAAAAACTTAGGTCGTGTACAGGGAGGAATCTCAATGATTACTCTTTTGCAATTTTCTAGGTGGGTGGTAAACTGTCCGATATCAAAAGATGGAATGCCTCAAAAAGACAAATCGTCTAGAAGCGCTTTTCAAACCAGGCATTTGCTAAATTGAAGGATTTTTATGAAAAATAGGATTCAAGTTAGAAAGAAACATCCTCTTACTCTACTAGAAATCATGATCGTAATTTTTCTAATAGGTTTGATCAGCAGCGTGATTGGCTTTAATATGAAAGGCTCTCTAGACAAAGCCAAAGTTTTTAAGACTGAGAAAGGAATAGCCCAAATTAAAGAAATTCTACTTCTAGAAATCGCCAAAAATGAGCTTTCTCTAGCAGATATCTCTTCCAATGATGCCGAAGCAAACAAAGCAAATGCCAAAGACTGTCTTAGAAGATCAGGAATGATAAAAAACGTAAATGAAACATTCAAGGACGGCTGGGGAGAAGAGTATGAAATTATGCCTAGCTCAGATTCCCTAGAGGATTTTGAAATTGTTTCTCGAAAGCTATATGCCCATAGAGAAAAGAGTGCTCAACCCAGAGAAGAAAGCACACCAACTCATTACACTTCTAGAGACACTTCGTTTGGCTACTCCTCTTTCAGTTCTCAAAATAGCAACAACCGAGAAGAAAATGGATATATTCAAAGAAAAGAACCTAGGTATGTTTCTCTTCCGCTGAACAATATCAATAAAAATTATAAGCTAGTCCCCAATCCTCACGACGTTTCTGAATATATTAGCAATGAAAACCCACGTAAACTTTATTATGCTGCAATCGCAGCCTTTAAAGCAGAAGTAAGTAAACACCAAGACGATCCCCAATTCCCCGAACAATTTGAGTTTAATGAATATGGTCAGCGGTTTAGAGCGGTATTAGAAGAAAGGCTTTCACTAAGTCAAGATGATATGATACTACCTTAGATTTTACAAAGATCTACTGTTTGAGCCTTTGGATTGTAAAGACAATATCGTCGAAGTTTTCATCTGGATGGCCGTCATTGCAATGATAGCGCCTACCATTCTCTATTTCTTCGATAATCATAGCTGCTCCATTATGACCACTATCTATTGATTTATTGCCCAGGTGATTGATTGACTCCCAAATGTTTTGTATCACCACAAAACTTTTTTTGGTAAAAATTTTTATTTCTATATGTTTGGGATCAAGTACAGTAGAGTCTTCCCAGAAAATCATCTTTACGCCTTTCCCTTGCTTCCATATTTTTCCATTTACCTCACAGCTGCCAGTAATATCGATAGACAAGCCCTGTATCCATTCACTGTTTGTTTTTTCAATTGAAGCAATGAGAACATCTCCATCTTTAACCGGAAATTTATCTGCCCAATGCAATATTTTGTCTTTATATTGGATTGTAAGCTCATCAGTCTCTTCAAAAAGCTTTTGAAAACTAGGCATTTCTATCTCCCTGTATGTCTATTTTTATCTATAAGGGCATGCTCATCAGGCCATACTTCAATTACATCAAAAAGACCGCCGTCTTTTTGCGATGGGATGTGATGTAGCTCCATGCTTTCCATCTGACCAGTAATTTTGTTCTTTCTTTGAGGTGCAAGCCCCTTTTTCATCCTTTCTAGATTTTCAGGCTTATATTTTTCAGGACGAAAATGAGCTTCATTTTTCCAATATCTTTGTCTAACAGCGCTCCATTTGGGGATTTTTCCTTGTTTGGTTAGATTGCAAATATCTTGTCCTACTTTCCAGCCTATTGTAGAGTTGGCTTGAGTTACAACCCCTCCTTTTGCTAGTAAGGCTCTTTCCCAAGCAGCTACAGCTTTAGTGTTTGCTTCATTGGTTTTAGACACAATCATTGCTGCATTTCTTTGGCTAAGGGCCATAGATTCAAAATTTAAAAGGTTATTGGCTCTTTTCAGATCTCGGAATGCTTTTACTCCTTTAGCTATGCCTCCTCCTATAAAAATTTCTACTCCATATTTTCCAACGATATATCCAACTTTTTCACCTCTTTCTCTGTCTTTCAGTTTATCCCAACTTTTAACCAAATCTTTAATTTCAGGCGCTATGATTCCAATAGTTTCTAAGGCTGAGCTAGATTTGATAAATTCAATGCAGGAATGAACTGCTCTCACGAAATCCTTCGATGTTTGCAGGGGATCCCCTGCAAATGCCCAAGTCGCCCTTCCAAGGGAGCTAGCTGAATTAAAAAGACTAGGAATAAAATCCACAGTTGAATCAGCTGCACCAACAATCACTTTAGGCGCAAACCCTAGAGAAAATTCATAGAAATTAACGTCTATTTCTTTATTAATCGGTGTAGGTTTTAAGCCAGAATCAAGGTAATCTTTTAAGGACTGTTCAAAATCCCCTGTTTCAAAATAAGCTTCAGCTCTATCAAAGTATGCTTCTTTGTTTTTAGGGTCTTTTTCTATCGCTTTATTCAATGATGCTAATGCCTCATCATACATTCCAAGATCAGCGTAAGCCGTCCCTTCTTGATGATATATTTCAGAAGTGAGTAAAGCTTGGTTATTTTTTTCCTGAAAATCAATAAGATCCCGAATATCAGAAAGAGAAGATGCAGCATCTCCGAGATGCATGTGAACCATTCCTCTTTCATACAAAATCTTAGGGTGAGGGTGCTTTTCTAAGCACTCGTCATACATTGTTAAAAGTAAAGGTTTAATCTTATCAAGAGCTTCATAGCAAGCATCAAGAATTTGAATAGATTTTGATTCAAATATTATAGCTTCTACTTCAGATCGTGGCGCATGCCCGTGAATCAATAAAGGATACATATCTACATATTTACACAAATCTAAGAAAATTTGCCGATAATGACTATAAAAAAAGGCATGAACAAAAAGCCCTTGAACAACAATATGCTGGGAACCCCACCTATGGTTAGGAGGAAATTCACTCCATGGATTTCTACTTATAAAAGGGAACTCAGAAGTCATTTGAAAAATACTCGGAAGAACTTCTAAACGAACCAAGTGTTTATGGACGATATCGCTAACTTGCATTGCTTTTTGATTAATTTGAGGCCAATAACATGTACATTCGTGATTTTGAGCGTTATATGATAAAAATTGTTCAAAGAAATGGAAATAGCTTTGATTATGCCACTGAAAATAACAGTTCTCGATTGTAGAATTTCTGCAAGGCACCCAATATGCTGCCTTAACTCTCTCTGCTTTTTTCTTATCTTCTTGGATTATGTCTATTCCTCCCTGCCATTCCTCTACTTCATACCATCGATTCAAACAATGGCAAGCATAGCCGGAAATATCAAGTTCCTCGTAATCATATCTTTCGGCATTAAAATCATCATAATATATAACTTTCCGTGCAACAGGTGATTTACATTCATTACAAAACTGATATAGACACCTCGAGTTCTTATTTATAGGAATTAAGTATGCTAGTGAAGAAACTCTCTCAAGAAGCTTTGGATCAGCATAGAACAGCGTATGTTCTTTATTACCCTCTAAATTAATCTTAAATTCTAAAACTGGCTTACCATTTTTCAGTTCGTAAGATGAGCTCCCGAAAGGATCTTCATAAAGGTGGTCTCGACAATTATAAAAAGGAAAACTATACATGTCGGGATATAAATATTTAGAAGCTGGCTTAGAATCTGCTAAAAGAAAAGTTGAAGTAATTATTATAAGAGCAAAGAAAAAACGTTTCATTTAAAACCTCTTCTAAAATCGGAAGGATGAACAATTTTAATGCAACTTTGATAGCATGGTCTTCTAAAAATTAGCATCAAAAAAATCGATCTAACGATTTTTCACCTCAGAGGCTTTAATTAAAGTTCGACACAGCTTCCTCTCCGCTATCGCCTCTGCTGAGTAAAAGCCGTGCTTAGTATTCGCAACCTTTACTCGTTGCTTACCTTCTTTTGTCCTGGGACCTGTGCTTTTTCCTCCGTGCAAACGACATTTTCCATTCGACATAGCGGGCTGTCTGCATGGTTTATAGTTGTTTCTTCTTGCTTTGGCCCCGCATATTGTCAGCATGAGCTTTCTCCTTTGTTTTTGTTAACACCCCTCCCCCTGAGTATGAAATTGTCCAACTACGGCTTGGGCTTGACCTGATACATTCACTTGCTGATGTTGAATAACAACGCGCTGTTCTCCACCCCTACGATACCGGCTCAGTGTCTCGATAGTTTCATTATGCTGCCTAAGTAGTTTTGCTGCTAAATTGCCATAACATTGTATATGATCGGATCTTTCTGCTTTACCTGCTTTTTCCAAGTACGACATCCCTTGCGAATAAAGAGCAGCTGCTTGAGTTATCAGGCTTGCTTCCGCTGAATCCTTTGGTTTCATATCATTTAAGGATTGTAAAACTAGGTTCATCTTTTCCTGATCTGAGATTGATGATTTAATTGTATTGGTACCTGTACACATAATATGCCGAGCGAGCTCTGAATCTTTAACCCCAGCCAGCTGGTTAAAGCTTTTTCCCGCCTCAGCTTGAATGCTAGGATCAATGATAAGTTGGATCTCGCCATTCTCATCCTTCCAAACCTTAAAGGGTGTAGATTCAAGCTTTGGTTGATTCGTAGATTCCGAAGCTCTATCTTCTTTTAAAGATTTGATTTGTTTCTTTACTTTTTGCTTTTCATTTCCCATTGTCATGTTTCCTTTAAGTATTATTATTTGATTTCCTCAAAGAAAATCGTTGTTTTATCTTGCTCAGCCCAAACCTTCTCAACATTGATAAGCTTTACGATCTGTTTATCATCCTGCCAAAGAATTCCTTGACCTACATCTCCGATCCACTTAACCAGATTATCCACATCCGACCTTCCCTCATAGAAAGTGCCCAGCAATGCCATTCTTTTTGATTTTGACGCGGTTTTTGGCACAGCGAATGAAAATATACATCCAAGAGCAATCGGCGTTTCTATGGGCTGTTTTGTGAAGCTCTTTTTGAGTTTCCATTTGAATGATTCTCGCTCCTTCGATTGCCGATCAAAGAATCTGCCCCGATTTACGCCTACTCTCTGCCAAGCGATTGGCCTGCCTTCAATTTCGATTCTTTCCATATTTCTCGTGAATGAAATATTATTCGTTATTGTTTTATATG
>JABEVM010000176.1 GCA_013041585.1 Chlamydiota bacterium | reverse complement strand
GCTTGGCAGCCCAATGAAAGAGGGTATGTCCATTATCATCTGGACTGGTCGTTGCCAAGACTTGCCACAATCTTGATTGTTGCTGTGGTGGTGGTGGTGTTCTTAGTAGACAAAGCTGTTGTTACGTTGCTTGCTCTATTATTATTTCAATTAACTGCAATCAATTTATTTACTATAATGTATTAGTTTTTAGTGATTTACGTTTAGTAATTTTAATAATTTACTTTTTTCTAAATAAATAACAACTTTTATAACTATCTGATAATGAATAAGGTGAAAAAGCAGAGAAAAAGGCTAGAGAAGGAACTTTACAGGCTAAAATGAAAAATCTGCTAAGAAGACCTAGTTTTCAGGGTTCTTAGCAGATTACTATTATAAATTATCACTTAGCTTTTAACAGACCAAGGGTCTATGTCAAACTGACTTATCTCTGCAGGTGGACGTGGAGGTGGCACTGGTTGTGGTTTTGGAGGTTGATATCCGAACCAAGGGTTACTTGGATCACCAACAGGAGAGTGTCTCCTACTGTCGTCTTGTTGACCGAATTCTTGTTGATCAGAGCGTGCGAGAGTACTTGGACCCATCTCTAAAAGCATGTCTGACATTCTCTGATTTCCTCCGTCTTCCGAAACGACCTCTGATATGGCCTCTTTTTCGTCCATTTCTGTCTCTTCTGGACTACTTAGGAGCATATCTCTCATACCTTGTAAGAAAAAGCCAATACTACCCCCAGCTGTGGCTAAAGCGCCTCCAATGGCTCCAAATACGACAGCGAATACTATGGCTGTGGTTATAATTGATAAGGCAAAAGATACTGAAAGGGAGAAGACTGTAGAAAGTGCTACTAGTTCTAGGGCTCTCATACCCCAAGCCATCATGCTTCCTGTCCCAGGTGTATCATAAACAGCCTCTGCTGCGAAGCAAGCGGCCTTATCTACCCCTTCCATTGCAGTTAGAGTTAAGCCTACATATCGGTAGAATAGCTTTGCTACGGTGCTATCTGTTTCGTTGGCGTTTTTTTCCATGCACTCTTGAGATGCCGCGATGCAAGACATTGGTGTTAGTGCTAATGATGCTTTTATTTCTGAAGCCATATAATTCTCTCTTTTTTTATTGTTAATGTTATTATTGTTACTAAAATGAAGAATTAATATAGTATAATTAAAAATTTAATTCAACTATTATTTAATTTTTTATTATAATAATTGCATTATATTGATAATTATAATTTTACAATTTGTGTTTATAGTAAAAAGAGTGGTTTTTAAGGATTTAGGGGGGTACTAAAGGACTTTTAGGGGGTGTTAAATGGGTTTTTAGCTTAAACAAGAGACTAGATAAGTACTTACTTACTCAGTTTTGGCGTGGGGGTATTCCTCATAGCCGTCTTCGGTTACCCTCCAGTGAGTAATTTCACATTGCATACTAGTATGCCGAGTTTCGGTAGGAGGCATTGCAAAAAAATCCTCTTCCTCATCAGTATCTGTCGAATAATCATCAATTCTTGCATCGCTAATTTTTTGAGGAATGTGATTTACATTTTTTTCGAATACTTCTGCGATCTGATTGGATTCTTTCGAGGTACGCGCCATGTATATGCTAATTCCTGCATAAGCTAAACCACCAAACACTATGACTAGAGGTATTACAGCTATTGTGAAAGCGAAGGCAAAAAGTAACGCAGAAATAACGAGCGCTGCAGACGCGATTACACCAACTGCTAAAGCAGTAAAGGACACTGCTCCCACAACTGCAAGCACAAGCACTTCTATACCTCTTGTTCCGAGTGCTAGTACAGGACCAAGTAAAGGAGTGGAATGGAGGTAATTTGCAGCCTTGCAAAATACGTTATCGATCTTTTCTAGAAGCGTTAAAATTGCGTAAGGGAATTGCCTGAAACCGCTCTTAAAGCGTTTATCGGATACACTTGTAGTTATAGATGAAGGTATGTCTTCTTTTTCTACAACAATAAAGGACATAGAACTTAAAGAACTCGCATCAGAGCTGGATACTAGGGAGTAAGCATCTGAATCGGATTCTACCCAAGGTTCAACTTTAAGTTGGGGCTCTTCTTCGATATAGCTAATAAAGGCATTTTTGCTAGGAATCAGTAACTCTTTACAGTCGCCGATCCAGGTAAAGGGCTTTGCTAGAAATGGGGTTGAACTAGGAACCATAATAATCTCTGTTAATAATAAGATGTAATTATACTATAATATTTTATTTTATTCAAATTATTATTAAGTAATAATAAATCCATATTAATTATTGCAAACATTTCATTATAAGTGTCTTCTGGGTGTTACTTTTCTCTTGTAGAATAAAATTAAGTGACTTATGATTTATCCTTTTTGGGGAGAAGAATTATGAAAAATACAGAATCTGAATCACTTATATCTACCCATCACGATCCTTTTCGATCGATTATTTTTTTTGGTCCTCCGGGGTCTGGAAAAGGGACCTTAGCCAAAACACTCAGTATGGCTGGAAACCACGTCCATCTCTCTTCTGGTGATATTTTTCGAGGGTTGGACCCAGAATCTGGCGCCGGCAAGCTATTCCATACCTATGCAAATAAAGGCCATTTAGTTCCAGACCACGTTACCGCGGACATTTGGCACTATTATGTAAAAGGGCTTATCGCGACAAACCGCTATTTCCCTAAGAAACAGCTACTTCTTCTTGATGGGGTGCCTAGAACCCCTGCGCAAGCTGTGCTTTTTGGGCCTTATTTAGAGGTAGCCCATATCATCGTCCTAGAAGTGGAAGATGTAGAGGTTTTGATCAAGAGGCTTCAAAAAAGGGCCGTGATTGAAGGCCGCATGGATGATAAAGAAGAGAAAATTCTTCGTACACGTATGGAAGTGTATCAAAGAGAGACAGTTGCGCTCTTAGCTCATTATCCTAAGTCGCTCATTTCCAGGTTTAATGCGGACCAAAAGCCATTAGAAGTTTTACGAGACGTACTTGTAAAATTATCTTCTACCTTAAGTCTTTCTAAATAAATCTGTTTAAATCTTTTTTTTTGCTAATTTAATAATAAATGGTTTGTTGTATTTATTATATAAATCATTTTTTGTTATAATAATAGGTGAAATTATAACAAAACCAACAGCAAGAAATATGTCAGGCAGAACAAGTCCAGTTCCTCCAGGCCGATCTCCTTCAATAAGGGGAGTGAGTGGTCCTACATATACAAAACTAGATGCTACAGAGCCTGTCTCTTCTTTAGACTCTGCTGTTGAAGAGTTCTTTCTTGCAAACCTCTCTAAAACAACAGTTCTTCCTTTAATTGGCGCCTCCGCTACTGGCTCAGTTGATGCAACTACCAGTACTTCTATGTTTAGTCGTGGTATAGCAGACCATATACCTACAGAATCAGGTGGATACTATGGAAGTGAAGCTGGAGTCCTTGTTTTGGGAGCCTCTTCTGCACTGAACGTAGGTAACGGTTCGCTTTCGGTATACAATGCGAGCAAACGCTTAGCTGAAGCAGAGAGAGTTGGTGATAAGTTTGGAGTCATTGAATCAAAAACTGCCATTGCAAAAGGAGTTGCGCAAACAGCCGGTGGTGCAGGTTTCGGTGTGTACCGAGGGATGCAAGCTGCTGCTTTAGCAACAGGCCAAGTGATCGCTCCGGGATCTACCACTTTAGGTACCGCGACTTATTGGATGGGGTTTGGGAGCACTTTCCTTTTTATGTTGTTCTTTTTAGGAACTACGATCTGGACTGCAATGAGTTTGTACAAAGAAGTTGTTTTTAAAAATAAACTTCTTGAAAAAGGTGATGATCAAGGGCAATTTGACTACTTGATGAAGAGATTATTTGCTGATAAAAAAATGCAAGAGGTCCTTAAAAAAAATGATGAGGAACTACTAGAAAAGGGAATTGAAGTCGGAAAAGAACATTTGCGCAGTATGCTTGCAAGCTTACAAAAAGATGATCCAGAATCTCCAGAGCTGAAAGAAATCCAAGAAATTTTAGATTCGGGTGATTCTAAGCAAATTGAAGATTATCTTGGTAAGGTATTGGATATTCAGTTTGCCCATATAGAAGATAAAACGCAAAGAAGTGAAGCAATAGACGATTATCTGAGAAAGACTGGTTTGGGGGCATTTGTTAAAGAAACAGAAGGGTTTTCTAAGCTTTTTTCAGAGGTTTCAGATAAAAAACTAAATAAGATCACGCGTCTACTTAGCCCAGAACTAGTTGCTAAGCTGCAAACTTTACATGCAAAGGGTAACAAGATCACTCCCGAAGAAATTGCGGCGGTTATGCAAGAAGTTAGAGATACGGTTAATAGCAATATTACAACGTATTCGATTCTATTTGTACTTGTTCTCTTTGCAGCGGTAGTTATGGGTGTCGGCACGTTTTGTGTAGGGATTGTATCAGAACTTTGTATTGCAATTCTTTTCCTTGTTCTATCGGTTGGAATGATTGCTTATGACGGTCATTGCTTTGCTGATCATATAAAGAATGGAAGAGTGGGACAAAAAGACCCATGGCTTATGGGATTTAGTTTAGTCATAGCAACACTTACTTTAGCAACGGCTGTAACGTTAATCAGTATCGGTACAGGTGGGCTTGTTCCTCTTATTTTCGTAGCGATTTTGGGTGTTGTTTGGATCGCTTCTATTGTAACCCAAATCTATGTAAGACATAAGATCTTAGCTGAGTTAGAAAAGGAAGAAGGTAAAGAATTCAAGCCTCTTAGAGGTAGAGCTGAAAGCTTTGACAGTAGTAGTACACTATCTACTAGCTCTTCTTCATCTAAAGCAAGCTCTGTTTCTACTACTCTATCAGAAGAAGATAGAAAAGTTTTGGAAAGAAGAGAAGTCATTAAGCAGATCTTTATCATAGCTGCTAAAGAGATAGTAGCGGTAGCAAAGGCAAAACAGCAAGCCGCTTAAAAGCTCCCTTCAATACTACCCTTCTAGAAAAATATACTATGGCGTACTCTTAGAATAAAAGAGGTGTCATGGACGGTTTTCACGAACTTGCCGATTTTATTTCCTATTTAGGTTCAGAAAAGGGACTAGCTCTCGCAACTCTAGAGGCGTACGAAAGAGACATTCGTAGCTTTTTAGAGTATCTAAAGCAAAGCGCAATTTTCCTAGATAAGCTACAAGGAAGTGAGCTGTATCCTTTTTTTTCTTCTTTAAAAGAAAAAAATTATGCGAGCTCAACTCTCTCTCGCATGATGGTATCTCTTAAGCTTTTTTTGCAATTTTGTAAAAGAGAAGGTCTGATCCAAAATCGGTTTGAAAACTATTTTGACTCTCCCAAAGTATGGCAGCTCATCCCAGAGGTATTAACAATACATGAAGTAACCAGGCTTTTAGAGCAGCCCAAAGCTGATGATTTTATAGGCGCCAGGGATAAGGCGATTTTGGAAGTTTTATATGCTTCGGGACTCCGGGTTTCCGAAGTATGCGGGCTCAATGTGCAAGATGTGGACGATACCTTTGTAAAAGTGTTTGGAAAGGGGAGTAAGGAGAGGGTAGTTCCCATAGCAAAATCTGCCGTGAATGCGATTGATTGTTACTTGACATATCGCGATAGCTTGCATGGTGAGAACAAAGCTCTTTTTTTGACAGGTAAAGGAAACCGGATCGATCGGGTCCAAGTTTGGGAAAAGGTCAAGGCTTACGCCAAGATGGCGGGGATTACCAAGAACATTTCTCCTCATACCCTTAGACATTCTTTCGCAACACACCTTCTAGAAAACGGCGCTGACCTCCGTATCATCCAAGAGATGTTAGGTCATGCCAATATTGCCACAACAGATCGGTATACCCATATCAGTCAAAAACATCTAAGTGAGTCTTTTACAAAGTTTCACCCTCGGCCTTGAGCTTTTCTTTGTTAAAGAACCTTTCTTTCAACGTTTCTAAATAGATATAGATCACAGGTGTTAAGAAGATCGTGACAACTTGAGAAAAGATCAAGCCTCCCACAATCACAAGCCCGAGTGAAATTCTACTTTGCGCTGTCATACCGCCAACTCCTAATGCAATGGGGAGCGCTCCCATCATCGCTGCAATCGTTGTCATTAAAATGGGGCGGAAACGAGTAAGACATGCATGGATAATCGCGTCATGGACGCTCTTGTTTTCTTTGATAATACTTTCATTGGCAAAGTCAATTAAGATAATCCCGTTTTTCATCACAATCCCAAGCAGCATGATAATCCCGATGAAGGCATATAAAGAGAGTGTTTGTCCAAAAAGATAGAGTGTTAAAAGTCCTCCAAGGGCTGCTGGGGGAAGGGTTGACATGACGGTAATGGGGTGGAAGAAATTTTCATACAAAATTCCCAAAATTATATAGATCAAGAAAACGGTGATCAGGATCAGGAAAGGAAGAGTTGCGAAAGAGGATTTAAAGACATTAGCGGTTCCTTGTACAAGACCTGTTACGGTTGGAGGGAGCGTTTCACCCGCAATTTTTTCTATGTTTTGCAACGCTGTTCCAAGTGGAACATCAACTAAGTTAAATGTCGCTGTCACAGCCGGAAGTCCATTAAGATGGTTGATGCTGAGAGGTCCTACTTTTTCTGTTATTTTGACAACAGCATCTAAAGGGATCAACTTCCCATCTTTGGATGTTACATAGATTTGTGAGAGGTAGCTTGGGTCTTTGTAGAAAGAAGGAAGAGTTTCTAAAATTGCATAGTATACGTTTGCAGGTTCCTTGATAGGAGAAAGGTTGGCACCAGAAAAAGCAAGTTTAAGAGCTGTCTCAATACTTCCTGCTGTAACGTTAAGGATAGAGGCCCTATCTCGCAATATTTCCAGATGGACCTGAGGAAGGTTGATCTGCATATCACTTGCCACTTGTGTAACTCCGGGAACCTGTTTGATTTTTTGGATCATGGTCGGCGCAAATTTATAAAGAGCTTCTTCATCAAAACTTTGTAGGGTGTATTGATAGTCTCCTCTAGATGCACTGGTACCTGTTTGCAGGTCAAGAAGAGGAACGGATTTTAAAAAGACCTGCATGCCGGGAACTTGATACATCTTTGCATATAGTTTAGAGATGATGGGGAAGATGGACTCTCTTTGATGGAAGTCCTTAAGACGGACAAAAAGAATACCTTGGCTATCTACAGGGTAGGCGCCAATAGAAATGAGAGATTCTACCGAGGGTTCATCAATGATCATTTTTGTAAGAGTTTTCTGGTAGTTTTCCGTCTTGAAAGGAGATAAGGAGTCATTCCCTTGTGTAAAGCCTTGGATGAGTCCGAGATCGTCGGGAGGGAGGAAGTCTTTGGGAAGCGCAGCAGCTAAGAAAAGAGTAAGTCCAATACTTACAAATCCTCCGAGAAGGGCCAATTTTTTGTGTTTAATGACTTTCACAAGACCTTTGTGATAGATATCTACCATCTTCTGGTTCAGATTTTCTGAGAAAAGCTCTAGCTTGTTCTTTTCTTCTCCATGTTTGACAGCCGAGATAAACCTACTACAGAGCATAGGTGTTAAAGAGAGGGAGACAAATCCAGAGATGAGGACAGCTACCATGATGGTGACTGCAAACTCTCTAAAAATAAGTCCAAGGACTCCTCCCATGAAAATCATAGGAATAAAGACGACAGATAGACATAAGGTCATGGAAAGAATGGTAAAACTGATTTCTTTGGATCCATTGAGGGCCGCTGCATAACGGTCTTCTCCCATTTCTATATGCCTTGCAATGTTTTCTAAAACCACGATGGCATCATCGATAAGAAATCCCACAGAAAGCGTGATCGCAAGTAAAGAGAGAATGTCGATCGTATAGTTGCAAACAAACATGATGGCAAAAGTTCCAATAATGGAAAGAGGAAGAGCTAGAGATGGGATTAAGGCATTCATCGGTTTTCCCAAATAGACAAATACCACGATAACAACTAGAAAGAAGGCGATGAGCAGAGTCAGCTGTACATCATCGACAGCCTCTTGAATGAACACAGACTTATCAAATACAGTGTAGATTTTAAGAGATTTAGGAACTTCCTTTTCAAGAACGGGAAGGAGCTGATTAATTTTAGCTATGATCCTCATGGTATTGGCATCTGGTTGTTTTTGGATTGCCAAGATCACCGAAGGAGAATTTGTATTAGCGTCGATATAACGCATAAAAAATTTATCTTGCGAGACGCTATCAATAGCTCTTCCTACATCTTGTATTTTTACATAAGAGCCATCTTCATTATTTTTAATAATAAGAGATTCATACCCTTCTGCTTTGGTAATTTGTCCATCTACATCGATGTTAAATTCTTTGGAATCTCCATAAAAAGCGCCTGTGGGTATACTGACGTTTTGGCTTTGGATGAGGTTGCCTAATTGATCAAATCCAATTCCTTTAGCGGCGAGCTTTTGCGGGTCTACTTGCACTCGTACTGCAAAAGGGGAACCGTAGGTCACAACCTGAGCTACACCTTCTACAATATTAAGTCTTTGCCCGATCACGGTATTTGCATAATCATAGAGTTCCGCTAAGGTAAGAGATTCGGAGGTAATTGCCAGATATAAAATAGGAGTTGCAGCAGGGTTTATTTTTGTATAAGTAGGATTAAAAGGTAAGTCTTGCGGAAGAAGGGGGGTGGCTTGGTTAATGGAAGCTAGCACATCTTGCGCTGCGGTATCAATGCCTTTATTTATATTGAATTGGATCACGACCGCGCTGTTGCCTTTCGTACTTGTCGAAGTGATTTGGTTAATCCCGCTGATGGTAAGAAACTGTTTTTCTAAAGGAGCAGTCACGTTGTTTGCCATCACTTCAGATGAAGCTCCGGGATAGGAAGTTTTTACCTGAATGGTTGGGTATTCGACATTGGGCATTTCACTAATGGGGAGAGCATGATAGGATACGATTCCAAAAAATAAGATCGTCATCATGGTCAAAAAGGTCATGATGGGTCTTTTAATAAAAATTTCTGAAAGGTTCATGGGTTCCCCCCAGGTTGTTTGATCGACACTAAAGATCCGGAATGGAGGTTGATCTGTCCTTCTAGGACAACTGTTTCCCCAACGTTCAATCCTTTTTCAATGATCACATAGTCCTCTTCTTTTTGTCCCTTCACTACGTTTCGCAGTTCCACAGTGTTATCTTCTTTTACGACGTAGACATAAGAGCCGTTCTGTCCGAATTGAACCGCGTCTGAGAGAACAAGAATGGCATCTTTTTTCGTTTCTAAGTAAATGCGCGTAGAGACAAACTGTCCTGGCCAGAGATATTCATCTGTATTGGGAAGAGTGGCTTGGATTAAGATCATCCCTGTTGTTGGATCCACTTGGTTGTCGATCAAAGTTACTGCACCATCATAGGGAGTTTTGTAATCTTGGTTGAGAAAGGCCGATACTTTTAGTGGGTTTAACTTGTTGAAAGATTGAATGGTTTGTAGATATTTTTCTGGCACATAGAAGTTCAGGTAGATCGGAGTGATTTGATTGAGGGTGATGAGAGGTGTATTTTCTGCAACGGTGACAAGATTTCCTACATTGATTTGCAATACGCCCGTCCTTCCGGTAATAGGGGCTTTGATCGTGCAATAATCTAAATTGATCTTAGCAGTTTCTATATCGGCTTGGTTTGACTTGATAATGGCCTGGTCTACGTTCACATTGGTAACGTACTGATCAAAGGTGAGCTTGGCCACATAGTCTTGTTCAACAAGTTTTGCATTGCGGTTGACCGTCTCTTCAGAAAGTCGCAGCGAAGCAATATTTTGCGTGAGGGTGGCTTCCGCTTTTTGCAGCGCTGCTATGTAGGGCCTAGAGTCTATCGTAAAAAGAAGATCTCCTTCTTTCACATTCTGGCCTTGTTCAAAATACTTCCCAGTCAAGGTTCCGGCTACTTGGGATTGGATTTGCACCGTACTATAAGGTTCCATATGGCCTACATATTCTAAATAAATAGGGACATCTTTTTTGATCGTTTTTGTCACGGTGACTGGAGCTGCACCCATTTTTGGCTTTTCTGGTTTTTCACAACCGAAGGTGAGCATGCTTGCAAAAAGGATAAGACCAAGATGCTTTTTACCTAGATATTTTCTAAGGTTGATCATATGTTTCCTGCTTGTTTTGATTAGATATTTTCATTGCGCCCACAGCGTAGGTCAGGTTCGCTAGAGAACTAAACCACTGCTGGACTGCTTGCGCTTTTTGCGCTCTTGCGTCGGCAACGGAGGTTTGCGCTGTGACCACATCTAAAATGGTGTTTGTCCCTGCCTTATACTGACTGATCGCAACTCTTGATTGCTCTTCTGCGGCTTTAAGGTAAGATATGGCAAGCTGCAGCGTTTCGGCTGCAATTTTTACATTGTAATGGGCAGTTGTAATGTTTTCGATGACGGTGAGTTGGGTTTGTAGAAGCTGGGCTTCCGCCGCCTCTTTCTGCGCCTCTGCAGCACGTACCTTATTATCCAAATTAAACCCGCTGAAGATAGGGAAAGTTAATGCCAAAGTTCCTTGGAAGTTATAGTTGTCATTAAAACCTCCATTGAAATTGGTCCTTCCTATGTTGAAGTTATATTCCAGTGTTGGGAGAAATTTTCTTCTAGCTGCCCTTATGCTTTCTTGTTTCGAGCGTACATTGGCCTCTGCTGCGAGTAAATCAGATCTTTGCTGAAGAGCTTCGGAAAGAAGTGCGTTGAGATCCTGTCTCATGTCTAGTTCAGATGCCGCTTCAGGAAGCTCTTGCAGGGCAACTTCCGTATTTGCAGGAACTCCCATATCGGTGAGCAGCTGCGCATAGGCATTTTTTACATTTTGATGCTGCGCTGCGAGCTGGGTTTGTTTTTGGAGTAGCTGTGTTGTGGCTAAGAGGGTATCTGATATCGTCTTCACTCCCGAGTTTAGTCCTGCGTTTGCATCGTCTAAGGTGACTTGCGCATTTTCTACATCGGCCTCTAAAGCTTCTAAGAGTTGCACTTGATATAAATATCCGTAGTAGTCATTTGTGATTGTGTTAATGGCAGTTTGTATAGCCCTGTTGTGCGTCCAGTCAGAGAAGTAAAGGGCCATTCTGGCCGCTTCACTTGTAGCCCTTCTTTGCCCAAAGTCAAAGATCACATAAGAAAGAGAGACTTGCGGGCCCCACTGGGTTTGGAAAAACGCCTCTGTTCTATTATTAAAGGTGACAAATTCCCGAAATCTCGTGAGGGTATATTGTCCATCGAGTGTGGGCAGCGCCGCGCTTTGTGTCTGCGCATACTGCGCTGCTGCGGTTCTCGCTTCCGCCCAGGTAAGTTTTGTCTGAGCGTTGTTTTTTAGTCCGATGTCGATTGCTTCTGCAAGACTTAAAGGGGTTGGTCCTTCCGGAACTTCCGGTAGGTCGCTAAGTGGCGCCGCTTGTTTTTGCGCAGCTTTAGGAGGAGTCCAATATCCAGAAGAGGAGAGAGGCGCAACACTCCAGGGATCTACAAGAGCATGATTTACATAGCATCCGCTCAGCATCCACAAACAAGAAATTGATAGGGGAATGGAATATTTTTTCAAAGCGTGCAAATCCCAAGTATAAGTAGTTATTACCCTAAAG
>JABEVM010000175.1 GCA_013041585.1 Chlamydiota bacterium | reverse complement strand
GTATATTGCTCTTTCGGAATATGAAAGAAGGAATTTCACAGAAGCAGAGCGCGCCCTTAAACACGTTCTTAGGGAAGCCCCTAATTTCAAACAAGCTTCTGAGCTATCTCAAAAAATCAAAGATAAGACAAAATGAGAGAGAAAAGATTTTTTAAGGCGAAGCTTCCTACGCCTATTCTTTCTACTCCCAATTGGCATGATGTTTTTGGCGGCGAGACAGGCTGCAGCTTAGTTCTAAATGAAAAAGGCTTTTTACTTTCCGTTGAGACGATTGCCCTTCCCGGTACAAAATTTGAAGTCATTCAGCAGTGCAGCACGCATATCTATGAAATTAAAACAACCGACTACAGATCTAGTTGTAAACTTTTTATTGACGTGCGGTTCGCTCAAGAAGTAAGCAGCAACGCTCCTGATCGAATCCCTCATCTTCCCAGAGCTCACGAAATTCTGAAAAAACTAGAAGAGTTTCAAGGGATTTCTTATGTATGGGGAGGAAACTATAGCAAAGGAATTCCAGAAATACTCTCCTATTACCCACCTTCTAAACCCATAGACGATCACATACGAAATATCTGGTCATTTCAAGGAGTTGATTGCTCAGGCCTACTATACGAAGCAACGCATGGATTTACTCCAAGAAACACCTCTGAGCTTGTGAAGTATGGATTAGAGATTCCTCATAGAGAAAGATCTACAGAAGAGATTGTTGCCAACCTAAGGCCTCTTGATCTCATTGTCTGGAAAGGACACGTAATCATCGTTTTCTCTGCTACTTCCACAATACAGAGTAAAGAAGGAAAAGGGGTTATTTTTTCTAGGATCGAGGATTCTCTTAAGATTGCTGCAGAGCAAGCCGTGCCATTTTATATTCGCAGATGGCATCCTGATTGTTTTCAGAATGCCATCTCTTTATGAAGAACATTAATTGTTTTTTCTTAATTAAAATCGTCTTCTAAAGGAGATTCTTCTACTACAGAATTTGACTCTACTAGAATATGAGATTTCAATTCATTCACTCCAACATTTAGCTTCATCTTTTTAAAAAACTTATTAGCCTTTTCCCAGTTTTTTAAATCACGATCACGACTCATGTATACCTGTTTTTTTATAAAACGAAGGTAAGTAGTTTCCTCTAGTTTAACGGATAGATTAGGATCACAATTCAATGAGAGAAATTTAAAGTTACCCAAGTATTTCACTGGGAGCATAGTTCCTTTCTCACACTCAATTGCTACATCAGAGTGAGTTCCATCGAGCAAAGATTTTATCACTTCTTGATTTGCATCTTTCAAAGTAATTATACTCTTTACTTCTGCATTAAGCTCATCAGGAAGTGGTTTTCCTCCCCCTGCAAAAGAAGTGGACATCATTGACATCGCGACAAATAAAAAATAAAGCGTTTTTTTCATGGTATTTCCTTGTGTGATTTGTAAAACATCTAAAACTAAAGTTTATTAATAAGAGTTGTAGCTCTCCAGTTAGGTCCGCTATTTTCAACGGCTTTTCTTAAAAACTGTTGGCCTGGAATGGGCTCATTTTGGCCAAAATAAAGGAGACTAAGCCAAAAAGTTCCATAGCTTCGAAATCCATTTTCTAATTCAAAAGGGGAGTATGTATGATAGTAATGAAGAAGTTCCTCTCTTTCTGCACCTTGAGCCACGGAAATAATTTTGTCAGCTTGAGATAAAAGATCTTCAGGAACTCCAGAAAATGCTTGTGAGATCCTATGAAGTGAGCAAGAAGCTAAAATGGGTGATACCTTTACATCAGCTTGTTTAGGAAAGACTAAAAGGGCATCAGCAGTAAAACAGAATTGATATTCAGGATTAATTTCTAAAAGAGCTTGGATCAATTCTGGTAAATGGGGATATCCATCAGCAGAGGTATTTCTTATTTTCTCTGGGAACTTGGAATCCTGCGTTAAACGGATATCATCAATAATAATCACCGAATCAGTCTTTTGCGCATCTTTTATGGCTTTAAGCTCTTCCAATAAGGGGCTAACCTTAGCGCCTAAAGCAGTTGTCCCTCCGCTATAATGGCCATCTAGATAAAAGAGAATTTTCGAGGTGATTTGAGGAAGAATAGAATAGAAAACTGTTCCAGAATCTCCCTGATAAAGGGAAATTTTTTGTTCATTTCTAAATCTTTTTTTAGCTTTTTTAAAAAAATCTTTCGAAAGTTCTACGCTATAAATTTTACTAAAAAATGGACAAGCATCCTGTGTTGTACCACCTAGATATGTACCACTTTCTACAAAGACATCGACAGAAAAAATAGTTTTGAGTTTTTCTAGAAAATCTTGTCTTAAGGCACCTGTAGTTTTATTGCGTGTTGTTGTAAAAAAAATCGTGTTTTTAGAATCTATCTGAGAAGATTCCAAAGATGGCATGTTATTTTTTAAAAGATCATCACTAGTTGGTTTTGCTTCTAGAAAAACCGTACATATAAGAAATAAAGAAAGAAAACAGATGTTAATATTTTTCATAAAAAACTCCAAATAACTTAGGAGAAGAAAGTTTAACCCATCTACTTTTTTTAATAAACCTCTTTTGTTATCTTTGGTTATAAACTTCCCATCCAATCCGTTTTTTGAAAAAGATCAGAAACCGATTCACCAACATGAATTCGTCGAATTGTCTCAGCTAAAAGAGGAGCAACAGAAATGCTTCGAATGTTTTTTGGAGCTTCACTACTTAAAGGAATCGTATTAGAAATTACCATTTCATCAATGACCGAATTGCGAATTCTCTCAAGAGCCGTTCCAGAAAAAACTGGGTGCGTGATTGCAGCGTATACATGACTTGCGCCATGATCCTTTAAAAGCTGAGCTGCTTGTACTAAGGTCCCAGCTGTATCACATAAATCATCTACGATAATTGTATCAGCTCCTTGGACATCTCCAATTAAATTCATCGAATTTACAACGCCAGGCTTGGAGCGGTGTTTACTGATAATCGCCATTCTGGCTTCCACACCCTCCTTTCCTAAGTTTTCGATAAATTGTTTTGCCCTCTCTACCCCACCGGCGTCTGGGGAGACGACTACAAGATTTTTTGATTGCATTTTTGCAAAGTAGCGAACAAACATAGCTGCGGCGTACAGATTATCAACAGGAACATCTCGAAAAAACCCTTGGATTTGCCCACAATGTAAATCCACTGTTACTATCCGATCTACACCAGCTACTTCTAATAACAAAGCTACATCTGCAGCAGAAATCGGTACACGAAGGGAACTTTTTCGATCCTGACGAGCATAACCATAATATGGAATGATAGCTGTAATCGTACCCGATGAGGCCCTTTTCATAGTACGAATGAGTAAATACAGCTCCATTAAGTTATCATTGATACTCTGGTTATTTGCAGGACAAGTAGATTGAAGAATATATACTTCCTTATTCCTCACGTTCTCTTTAATCTGAATATTAATTTCTCCATCGTTAAATTTCTCTACAACAGCTTCTCCTAAAGGGATTCTCAAGTATTCAGCAACCTCTTTTGCTAAAGGATAGTTTGAATTTCCAGAGAGTAGAATCGCATTTTCTTTAAGAAAAGAAGTCTTTAGAAGAGCTTTCTCCTTTTCGAATCCATAAAGCAAACCCTGCGGAAGAGAGCACCCTACTAGCAAGAAAATGACAAGATGCGAAACTATCTTTTTCATACTTTTCCTTATTTTGCTGTTTAACACGTCCCTGTTGAAGAAATATTCTTCTTTAAGTTTCGAAACATAAAGTATAAAGATCTTAAAGAAACAAGATCTTTCTAGCTAGTTTTATGTGACTTTTGTTGATTAGAAGTAAATTCAGATCTTTTTTTGCATAAAATTAAGAAATAAAGATGTTCATCCTCTTTGCATAAGAAGATACTCGTTAAACAAGGGTTCTCAATTCTGTCAATTGGAGATTATTTTGATCAAAGAGCATGATATGCTTCTCAGAAAATGGAATTCATAGCTCTTTATTGATCTTTTTTAAAGCATATCCTAAGGATCCCAGAAGTGCAGTTCTTTCATTGATAATAAGTTTAACAGGAAATTTAGAGAGCATCTCTGCAAACCTTCCTTTTTCTAGGAAGCTTTGTAAAAAAATTTCCTTTTTCACAAACCGAAAAATTTTAGGAGCTATTCCACCATCAATGTATAGACCGCCCCAAGATAGCATTTTTAAAGCTAAATTTCCAGCTTCCGCCCCATAAATACTAGAAAATAGTTCTATTGCCTTTACGCAAATTGGACAACTTTTCTTTTCTGCATGCTCTGATATTACTTTAGCAGGATCATTTTCTTTAAATTGCTTTTGCATTTCAGGAAGTTCTTTAACCTTTTCTCTTTCTAAAAAGAATTGGTAAAGGATGTAAATTCCAGATC
>JABEVM010000024.1 GCA_013041585.1 Chlamydiota bacterium | reverse complement strand
GTCCCAAACCCCGGATCATGGGCCTTAGGATTTGTAAAAGCATGCATGGCATGGCCGTAAATATGCATTTGCCAATCCGCCTCCGCTTTTGTCATTTCAGATTGAAACTGAGAAATGTTTTCTGCAGAAACCATAGGATCGTCATGCCCATGTAACACTAAAATTTTAGACAAAATCTTTTCTTTTGAAACCCCCTTAGGCGCTTCAAGTAGTCCATGAAAGCTGACCACTCCTTTAATAGGAGCGCCGCTTCTTGCAAAATCTAATGCGCAGAGCCCCCCAAAACAAAAACCGATTGTCCCTATCTTGCCTTGATCTACCACCGCGATTTTTTTAGCAGCTTCAAAAGCTGTATACATACGATCTCGCAAAAACTGTCTGCTTTCTACAAAAGGTTGCATAAGAGCCCCGCACTCTTCATGTGTGGTCCCAATCTTGCCCGGTCCAAAAAGATCCACAGCAAATCCAACATATCCTAACTTGGCAAGTTCTTCCGCTTTTTTGCAGGCAAACTCATCTCTTCCCGTCCAGGCATGAAAAAGTAGGATTAAAGGTTTCTTACCCTCTCCTTCATAGGCTGCATACCCCTCAAGTTTCGTTTTTTCATGAAAATAAGTAATTTGCTCTTTTTTCATAGTAACTCCTTTCCTATAACCGGAAGCTGATATTTTTTTTGCCAATCCAAATACACATCTTTGGGAAGCTGAAGTAGCATTGGCTTTTTTTTATCTGATACAAATGTAAGCAGTGTCTGCATATTTTCGTAGCTCATCGCTGTACAGCCAGCAGTTGGATGACCCGCTTCTCTCCAAAGATGAAAAAAAATCGCAGATCCAAGGGCAGGGATGGGTTTTGGAAAATTATGATCGATGACAATTCCCCATTCGTACACAGGGATTTCTTGCATTTTTTCGCAGCTCTTCCAGTCGGGAGAAGAAACTATACTTCGATCTACAATCTGGTTGTAATAGATAGATTCCGGATCATCGACGGCTTCGAGAGATTCTTTGAGCTGTAGATAAGGCATCTCCAGAAAAGCGATTTTCTCTACCGGAGCAAATCCAAAGACGGTGGATAAGGAAAAAATCCCTGCAGGTGATTTCAAATCCCCTTCTTGCTTTTCACATATAGAAGAAAGATGAAGGCCTCGTCCCCAAGCGAGTCCCCTTTTTCCAAGAGTGACCGCCATAGGCTTATAGCTTGTTTGCCACGCCTCATTCTTATGAGTTCTTTCATAAAGATACATCTTTCCCAAAGAAGAATCCCATGTCTTCGCAATAACGATGATGAGCTGAAAGCTGTCTAAATCTTCTTTCATACAACCCCTTATTTTTCTGGAATAAATCCAACAGCGCGGATCGGAGCTTCCGCCCCCTCTGCTATTTTTAAGGGAAAGATAAAAGCAAATGCGCCGATAGGTGGCATTTTTTCTAAATTCGCGAGATTTTCCAAGATGTATTTATCTGCACCTAAAATGACTTCATGGACTGGAAAACCTTGATTTGTTCCATCTGGAGAGAGTGTATCAATTCCAATTCCCACCACTTTCCTCTCTAGTAAAAAAAAGGCAGCTTCTTTTGAAAAGCCAGGATAATGCATCTTTCCAAACTCATCACAATTTCTATATTTGTCTTTGTCGTTCCAAAATTTCTCCCATCCCGTATACGCCAAAAATAAGGATCCTTTTTGGATCTGTCCAAATTCATTTTCAAAATTTTGCAGATCTTCTAGAGAAATCAACATGTCTCCATGGACTTTATGAGAAATGTCAAGTACGCAAGCTGGAACTAGTAAATTTTCAAGAGATAGATCTGCAGCTGCTAAGGTATTTGGGAAAAAATGGCAAGGAGCGTCAATATGTGTTCCGATTCCCGCATGCATGGAATACTTCATCACACGGCACCCTTTCGCATAATCCATCTTAATTTCCGAAGAAAAACCGCAGCTTCCGTTCCAAGTAGGAATAGAGGGATCAATTGTATGTGTAAGATCGATAAAAGTTCCTTTCATAAGCCCCCTGTAAGAGTAAAGTACAGCTTACGCAAAAAGAAATTTTTGTAAGAGGGTTATTTTACGTTCTAGTCATGACAAGGTAACGGGAATAATCAAGCAAAATTCAGTGCCTCCTTCCGGTCTGCTATGAACTCGGATTTTGCCTTTATGAATATCAACAATCGCTTTGACGATGGAAAGACCAAGCCCTGTTCCCGCAGGTTTTGTACCAGGTAAACGATAGAACTTTTTAAACACATGAGTGATCTCCTCACTTGGGATCCCCTCTCCTTCATCAATAACAGAAAGCTCTAAGTACAATCCTTGGAGCTTCGCTGAAATTTCAATTGTTTTTCCTTCAGAGGAGTATGTGATCGCATTGTATAGAAGATTAGTCAGAGCATTTTCCATTAAGAGATAATCAAAAGGAATGCTTGGAATATTCTCCTCGATGTTCACAACTAAGCGGTGGCTCTGCAGATGTTTTTCAATCTTCTCTCTTGTTGTTTGAATAAGATGAGTAATATCATTTAACTTAATTTGTATCTGCAAAAGTCCAGAGCTAAGTAGCGCCATGTCCATAAAATTCTTGGTGAGCCTATGTAGCAATTCTGTTGAATCGGTCAGCTGCTTTTTTACATGCTCCCGAACTTCTGGAGTATTCATTTCCACTGTCGTCTCTAAGGTCTTGGTAGCTTCCATAAGAAGCTCGAGCGGCTTGCTAAATTCTTGTCCGATGGAATTAATGATCGTTTGTTGGAAATTTTCCGCTTGCTCTAGATAGTAAGACTTTCTTTCTTTCTCTTCGTAGATATACCTTTCTAAATGGGCAGCAAGCTCATGGGCAACCGTGCTCAAAAAGTTCATTTTTTTCAAAGAAAGGGGCTGCTGCGTAGCGGGGCGAAAGCTGAGCGCGCCTATTACTTCTTTAAATCCTTTTAGAGGAATAAATAGAACAGGAACGGAAGAGAGCGTATTTGTAGACCAGCCAGCTGCCTTGCCATTTTTCATTACCCAAACAGCCACTGACTTCTCATTTTCATTATTCCATAGAGGGTTTTTGGATACAGCTGCTAGATCCTCGGCTGATTGTCTGAGCGCAATTCCACATTCCCCTTGTAAATACTTTCCAACACTTCCTGTAACAGAGCGGAACATTGCGCTCTGACTTGGGGCTCCTGAAATCTGTTTAACGATATCATAAAGAATTTGCGACTCGTCTTCCTGGGCTTTAAGAAACCTTTCCCGATTTCTTAAGGCAACTGTCACAAAAGCTAAACAAAATGTCACAATCGAATAGGCAATAAAAAAGATCTTATCCTTACCATCTGAAATACCTAATTTCCCGACAGGAGGAATGAAGAAAAAATCTAAGACAAGAAGAGTTGCAACCGTAGTCAAGAATACCATTTCTTTTTTTGCATATAAACTTAAGGCAAAAATTCCTACGAGAAAGAGAATACTTACGCTTTGATAGCCAATAAAAGGTTCACTTATACTCCCTAAAACGACGAAAAATAAAAACCCTGAAAGAACTTTCCAGTAACCTCCCCAGTCTTTCAGAGCACTAAAAGAAAACAGGCTCCATTTTTCAGGCTTTTCTAGACTTTCTTTTCGTAAAATATGAAGATGAAGATGAGGAATATTGCGAAGTAGATATTGAGCTAAAGACTCTCTAAAGAAGATCTTTTGAAAAAATGTCTTTTTAGAGTTTCCAATCACAATATGGCGACATTGTTTTAACCTGGCGATGCGCAAGATCCCATCTTTATACGAGCTATCAACCGTTGTGAGCACTTCAGCGCCCAGCTCTCTAGCCAGAGCAAAGCTCTTCTCTAACCTTTGATCTTCTTCTTTTGATAACACCTTTTCATCGTCTATATATACAACGACCCAAGGTATATTTAAGTTATAAGCTAAATTATGGGAGGTTCTGATCAAATGCTCCGCTTGCTTTGTATGATCAATCGCAACAATGAGACGATCTGCAACTTCTTCCGATCTCTCTCTATCAGAAATTGGTATCATGGTTTTAAGATCGTGTCCTACTCTTTCTGAAGCTGTTTTTAAAAGAAGTTCGCGAAGAATAGTAAGATGGTCTTCCGTAAAAAAATTTTGCACAGCAATCTTTGACTGATCGCCTATATATACTTTTCCCTCTTCAAGCCGCTTTAAGAGTTCACTAGGGGGAATATCAACAAGCTTTATCTCTGAGGCATTTTCTAAAATGCTATCTGGGACAGTCTCTTGAATTTGTATCCCCGTCATCTCTTCCACCACTTCTTTGCGGCTCTCCAGATGCTGCACGTTTAGAGTTGTATACACGTCAATCCCTGCATCGATCACTTCAAGGACATCCTGCCATCTTTTGTTATGACGCGATCCGACAATGTTTGTATGTGCAAGCTCGTCAATCAAAATAAGCTTAGGCCTTCTTTCTAGGACTGCATCCAAATCCATCTCTTCAAAAATGGCATCTTTATATGATATTTTTTTTCTAGGAATCGTGGGAATCCCTTCTAACAAAGCCGCTGTCTCTGGCCTTCCGTGGGTATAGACAATACCGATTGCAACATCTCCTCCTCTTTCCATATATTCTCTGGCGGCTTCTAACATAGCATAGGTTTTCCCAACGCCTGCAGACATGCCCAAAAAGATTTTCAATTTCCCTCGAGACTTATTCTCTTCTTTGCTTGCAAGGGACAAATAAAATTCTGGGTCTAATCTATCTTCTTTGGACATTTTGTTTTCCTTCGATGAAATCATCTAAAGCTTGATTAAGTAATAATACGTTGACCCGAGGCTGACCTAAAAATCCTAAAGAGCGCTTTTCCATTATAGAGTGGATCAATTTTATCAAATCCTCTTCCCTTTGAGATCTGAAACTTGCGACTCTTTTAACTTGAAAATAGGCAGCATCTACACTGATATGAGGATCTAACCCGCTTCCACTAGCAAATAAGAGATCAGTAGGGATAGGACCTCCAACATCACTCCATTTTTTTTCTCTTTCTAAAACTATCGTTTTCAAAGCAGCGCTTGTCCATCCCAGGTTGCTTCCTCCTGCAGGAAGAGTACTATAATTTGTAGAAGAGGGCCTTGGCCAAAAATATCCTGGGCTTTGAAAAGATTGCGCAAAGAGCTCGCAGCCCACTTTCTTCTCCCCTCGCATAACAAGACTTCCATTTGCTTTTTTGTGAAAGAGGCCTTGCGCAAAGACTGTGATGATAAGTGGATATACAAGTCCTGTAAGAGCGACCAGCAGAAAAAAGATGCGAAGGTTGATCCAAAGATTTTTTTTCTTCATATTCCCCCACAAGCGACAATCAATAGATCAATGATCTTGATCCCAATAAAAGGAGCAATCAGTCCACCTATCCCGTATACAAAAGCGTTGCGTTTAATCAGTCCCGTTGCGGACTCATCGCGATAGCTGATCCCTTTCATAGCTAGAGGAATGAGCATAACAATGATCAGAGCATTGAAAATCACAGCGCTCAAAATCGCGCTATGAGGAGAGGATAGTTTCATAATATTTAGAAAGGCTAGAGTCTCATTTGCATTTCCATGCGCAATATATAGACTTCCAAAAAGAGCTGGGATGATCGCAAAATATTTTGCTACATCATTAAAAATACTGAATGTGGTCAATGCCCCTCTTGTCATGAGAAGCTGCTTTCCGATTCTTACAATTTCTATCAGTTTTGTTGGATTGCTCTCTAGGTCGATCATATTACCCGCTTCTCTAGAAGCGATTGTACCTGTATTCATGGCAACACCCACATCTGCTTGTGCAAGTCCAGGAGCATCGTTTGTCCCATCTCCTGCCATAGCTACAATATGTCCGTCTGCCTGCTCTTTACGAATTTTTGCTAATTTCATTTCAGGAGAAGCTGAGGCTAAAAAGTCATCCACCCCCGATTCGGCAGCAATCGCTGCTGCAGTCAGAGGGTTATCTCCTGTAATCATTACAGAGATAATCCTCATCTTACGAAGCTGCTCTAAACGCTCTTTTATCCCCCCTTTCACCATGTCCTTAAGGGTGATCCCCCCTAAAATACGGTTGTCTTCACATACAAGAAGAGGTGTTCCTCCTTCTTTGGCAACTTTTTCAACTTGGCGGCGAAGGGTTTCGGGGAAAACTCCTCCTAATTTTTCTACATGCTTAGAAATTGCCTCTGCAGAACCTTTACGTATCGATTTAACTGGCCGGCCTTCGCAGTCGATAAAATCAATTCCACTCATCGCAGTTTGTGCAGAGAACGGCACAAATTTTACCTTTTCTTTTTCAAAAGGTTGACTTCGGAGTCCATATAGGTTCTTAGCAAGGACCATAATCGATCGCCCTTCTGGGGTTTCATCAGCAAAAGAAGAAAGTTGAGCGGCATTGGCCAAATCTTTATCACTGACACCAGATACAGGAAAAAATTCCGATGCCATGCGGTTTCCCATCGTAATCGTTCCGGTCTTATCTAAGAAAACCACATCCGCATCCCCTGCAGCTTCAATAGCCTTCCCGCTTTTTGCAATGACGTGGAAAACCGCTAACCTGTCTATCCCTGAAATCCCAATCGCGCTAAGTAAACCGCCGATCGTTGTAGGGATCAAACAAACAAGCAGCGCAACAAGAATAGGGATTGTCACTGAAAAAGAAGAGTCTTGGGCCTGAGCTTTGAGGCTATAGTCTGCATAAAACTTTAACGCGATCACAATCAGTAAAAAGATTAAGGTGAGCCCTGCTAGAACAATATTTAATGCGATTTCATTCGGAGTTTTTTGCCTCTTTGCCCCTTCAATTAACGCAATCATACGATCTAAAAAGGTATGACCTCGCCTAGAGGTAATACGAATTGTCAGCTGATCGCTTAGCAATTTTGTTCCCGCAGTTACAGCGCTTCGATCTCCTCCGCTCTCGCGTATTACAGGAGCTGATTCTCCAGTACTTGCGGATTCATCTACACTCCCTATACCCTCGATCACCTCGCCATCGGCTGGGATCCTATCACCTGCAACACATACAACAATATCCCCTTGGCCTAGCTCGGAAGCAAATTTACTTATTTCTTTGCCGTCTTTCACAACTTTAGCGCGGATATCCTCTTGTAGTTTACGAAGGCCCTGTGCTTGCGCCTTCCCTCTACTTTCAGCTAAGGCTTCCGCAAAGTTTGCAAAAATCACAGTAAACCAAAGCCATACAGAAATCTGAAACTCAAACCAAGAGAAGTTGTTTTGAAAAAACCCTTGTATTGTGAAAAAAGAACTTAATGCCGCTCCAAGATATGTGACAAACATAACTGGATTATGAATTTCTGATTTAGGATTCAGTTTTTTCAGCGAATCTTTTAGAGAAGAAAGAAGTAATTCTTTAGAGACAAAATCAAAAGAAAAGATCTTCATAAGTTCCCTAAAAAGTTAGCCCATTTTTCATCACAAAATGCTCTACGATCGGTCCTAAACAAAGCACAGAAAAAAAAGTTAGTGCTCCTACTAAAACAATCGTACCTATCAGAAGTATAGCAAAAAGAAAAGAGTCCGATCTAAAGGCATCAGGAGATGGCGCCAAATAGCTTTTTTGTACCAAACTTCCTGAAATGGCCAAACAAGGAAGAATAATTGCAACTCTTCCAAGCAGCATAATCAAAGAGAGTAATAAGTTGTAATAAAGGGTATTGCTTTGGATCCCGGCAAAAGCGCTGCCGTTGTTTCCTACTGAGGAAGAACAGGCATACAGAATTTCAGACAAACCATGTGGACCTCCCACATCAAGGCCTTGCAAGGCTATTCCGAGAACGCAACTGATCCCACTTCCAAGTAAAATCGAAGCACTAGGAAGGACGATTGCTACGATCACCCATCTCATTTCTTTCTTTTCAATCTTTTTATATTGGTATTGCGGAGTCCTTCCTGACATAAGTCCTGTCAAAAACATCGCAAGTAAAATAAAAAGGATCATGCCAGAAATCCCTACCCCTACTCCGCCAAAAACAATTTCACCTAGCATAATATTAAACATGGCAACCCCTCCTGCTAACGGGGATAAGCTCGATATCATCGCATTGACAGAACCATTCGATGTAGCGGTCGTAAGTGTTGACCAAAGGATGCTGCCCAGCACTCCAAAGCGCATCTCTTTCCCTTCCCAATACGAATGCACCCCAAAAACTGGATTGATAAGAGTTTCAGAATACATAGAAATGGCAAATCCTATTATCCATAAGACAAACATCACGGAAAAGATCATCCACCCTTCTTTTTTTGATCCAATAAGTAGACCGTATGCATAGGTAGAAGCAGCAGGGATCAAAACAATGGCAAGCGTTTCAAAAAAATTCGAAATAGGGGTTGGGTTTTCGAACGGATGGGCGCTGTTGGCTCCAAAAAAACCACCCCCATTTGATCCTATTTGCTTAATTGCAACCTGAGAAGCTGCAGGACCTAAAGGGATCACTTGAGAAGAACCTTCCATTGTTGTGACTTCTACATAAGGAGAAAATGTTTGTACAACTCCTTGCGTGACTAAAATCAGTGCTAAGATAAACGATAAAGGAACTAAAATATAGAGAATGCTACGCGTAAGATCTGTCCAAAAATTTCCAATGGACTGAGCCGATTTTCTAGAAATCCCCCTTACAAACGCAAAAAAAATGCAAAATCCCGTTCCAGCGCTTAAGAAATTTTGTACTCCAAGTCCAAGCATTTGTGTGAAATAACTTAAACTAGCCTCTCCGGAGTAGGATTGCCAGTTGGTGTTTGTAGTAAAGCTAATAGCTGTATTTAACGCTAAGTCCCATGAAACGGAAGTAAACTTTTGTGGATTGAGCGGTAAAACAGGCTGGATGATCTGTATCAAAAATAGAAAAAAGATGCTTAATAGAAAAAAAATACCAAGAGCTTTTGCATACTCTTTCCAGTGCATCTCTACATCTGGATCAATCCCACAAAAACGATAAATCCCTTTTTCTATCCTGCCAAAAATAGGGGTAAGAAAGTTCTTAGCGCCAGTGGCTACGGCTGCAATATAAATTCCTCCAAAAGGGACTAAGAAAAGAAGAAGGGCGATAAAGAAAAATAGTTCTAACCAATCAAAGACATGCATTTCTTTTCTTCTCCAAAACTTACATTACATCTTCTTCTAAAATTCTTCCGGGTACCAGATTGCGTAGACCAAATATATGATCACTAAAACAGAAAGTATGCCAACAATGAGAAATTCGATTTTCATGATTTGCGTCTTTTCCCAGAAAAAAATTCAAGTCAAGCCTCGCGACAACTCCCTTATAAAAATTATTCGAATGCCCGTAAACAAAAAAATTGTGAGTGCCATCTCTTACTATAGATTTACTTGCGCCATTTTCCCTTTCGTTATAGAGTAAATTTACAGCTAAACATATTCCAAATTGCAAAATACAAAAAAGTACATCTCGCATGGAAAAACTAGACTCTACTCAGAAGAAACGAATTATTTTTTTTGGAGCTGGCGCCCTTTTCGTATTCCTCCTCCTCTTCTCCTATTTTTTTAGAACGGAAAAAAAGGCAGGCTGCGATCTTATCATCTACGGCAATGTTGACATTAGACAAGTTGATCTTGGATTTCGTGTGCCGGGAAAAGTGCAAACCCTGTTATTTGAAGAAGGAGATGAAATCAAGCAAGGGCAATTAATGGCCATGCTCGAGAAAACTCCGTATGAAGAAGATGTATGGCAGGCAAAAGCAAATCTCTCTGCAGTGGAAGCCACTCTCCAGGGTGCAAAAGCCAGAGTAGAAAAAAGAAGTAAAGCAATTGGATCTGCAGCTATTTCTAGAGAAATTTTCGATGATGCTCTATTTAGCGAGGAGTCATTACAAGCCAATTTTCAGCAGGCTAAAGCTGGGCTTGCAAGTGCGACTACAAGGTATGAGGATACAGAGCTTTATGCTCCTTCCAACGGGATGATTCTAACAAGAATTCGCGAACCAGGTTCTGTCATTAATGCAGGAGAGCCTGTCTACACCCTTTCTATAGATTCTCCTGTCTGGGTTCGTACCTATGTCTCTGAGCCCAATCTAGGAAAAATTTATCCTGGAATGCAAGCAGAGGTGTACACGGATACGAAAACCAATCCTACTTATTATGGCCATATCGGATTTATCTCCCCTGTTGCGGAATTCACGCCAAAAACTGTAGAAACTACAGAGCTGAGAAGTGACTTAGTTTATCGCCTACGCGTTATTGTTGATAACCCCGATAGGGGACTGCGTCAAGGTATGCCTGTAACGATACGATTAAAGTGTGAGTCTGAAAAACAATAGAGGCAATCGTGAACGATGTCCTTGTAAAAATTCGAAATCTTTCTAAGTATTTCGAAGGAGAGACCGCCCCCGCTCTCGACAATATTAACGCTCAGATCTCCTCTGGAAAAATTATCGGACTTGTCGGATCTGACGGAGCTGGAAAAACAACTCTGCTCCGCATTATGGCAGGACTTCTTCTTCCTTCTGAAGGGAATATAGAAATCGACGGCTTTGACACAATCAAAGAGGCAACAGAAATCCACGAGATCATCGGTTACATGCCCCAAAGATTTGGGCTGTATGAAGATCTAACTGTCATGCAAAACCTTCATTTATATGCAGATTTGCAAAATCTATCTGATAAAGATAGAGAAAAAACCTTTGACAAATTGCTCTCTTTCACAGGACTTCATCCCTTCACTACAAGGCTTGCTCATAATCTTTCTGGTGGGATGAAACAAAAGCTAGGCCTTGCCTGCACGCTCCTTCGCAAACCAAAATTATTACTTCTTGATGAACCAAGTGTTGGAGTAGATCCCATATCTCGTAGGGAACTGTGGAAAATGGTTTCCGAGCTCAGACATGAAAGCTCTTCAATTGTATGGAGTACAGCTTATCTTGATGAAGCAGAAAAATGCGATGAAGTTCTCCTCATCAATGAAGGAAAACTCCTCTATAACGGTCCTCCTGCTGAACTAACAAAAAGGGTTCTTGGCAGGACATTTCAAATTCAAAACATCTCTACTAGACGCAGAAACGTACTACACAACGCCCTAATGAATGAAAATATTATTGACGGAGTGATTCAAGGCAGCGCAGTGCGTGTTGTACTAAAAGAGCAAAGCACAAAGCCCGATATTGCAACTTTAGATGCAGGAGAAGATGCGATTTGGAAAGAGGTCCCCCCACGTTTTGAAGATGCCTTTATGGATATTTTAGGCGGCGGTCCTGGAGGATCATCTGAAATTGCTGATATTACGAAACCCCAGCATGAAGGCAAGGAAATCCTCATCGAAGCGATCAACCTCACTAAAATTTTTGGAGATTTTGTCGCAGCGCATGACATTACTTTCAAAGTAAAGCGAGGAGAGATCTTTGGTCTCTTAGGCCCCAATGGCGCTGGAAAATCAACTACATTTAAAATGCTATGTGGCTTATTGACTCCGACTAAAGGACAGTCTTTCGTAGCAGGTTTAGAGATGCAAGCAGCTCCAAGTAAAGCCCGTGGACGTATTGGATATATGGCACAAAAATTCTCTTTGTATTCGAATATGACTTGTTTACAAAATTTGGAATTTTTTTCGGGAATCTATTCTGTTCCGGAACTGATTCGTAAGAAAACCATCGATGAAATGGTCAAAATTTTTTCATTGTCTAGTTACTTAAACACGAAAGCCTCCGAACTTCCCTTAGGTTTTAAACAACGTCTGGCTCTCGCTTGCACTGTCATGCATAATCCAGAGGTTCTTTTTCTTGATGAACCAACTTCAGGGGTGGACCCTATTACACGTAGAGAATTTTGGAACCATATCAATGGGCTAGTTGAAAAAGGCGTAACTGTCATCATTACAACACACTTCATGGACGAAGCAGAGTCTTGTGATCGAATTGGACTGATCAATCATGGAGAGCTGATAACAATTGACAGCCCCGAAAACCTCAAAGAAGCTGTACGCTCGGAAAAAATCCCGTCGCCTACACTAGAGGATGCCTTCATTGTATTTAGTTTAGAAGAGGAATTGAAAGTGCAATGAATGAGCAAAAGCAAACAGGAAAAAAAAGGCTCAGCCTACGCAGGCTCAAAGCTCTTATCATCAAAGAGTTTTTTCAGATCGTTCGCGATCCAAGTAGTATCCTCATCGCCGCAGTCCTCCCTCTATTTTTAATTTTCGTTTACGGAACAGGTGTTTCTTTAGATTCTAAAAATTTGGAAGTTGGCCTAGTCCTTGAAGATACAAATCCTAATCTGCAAAGTTTTGCAGACTCATTGAAAAATTCCACTTTTTTTTCTATAGACGTTGCAAGAACAATTGAAGAGCTGACCCCCAAACTCATTTCTGGAAAATTGAAAGGAATTGTAACGGTGCCTTTCTATTTTTCAGAATTTCAAGAAAGAGGAGATATCGCCCCTATCTTCGTTGTGGCTGACGGCAGTGAGCCTAATACGGCTAGTTTCGTGCAAAATTATGTCCAATCTGCTTTTACTAATTGGGAAACGCAAGAGATCATCAGCCAAGCTCTGCAACAACCCCCTAGCGTTCAACTACAATCAAGATATTGGTTCAACGAAGAACTCAATAGCCACTTTTTTTTAATTCCTGGATCTCTCGCACTCATTATGACACTCATCGGAACTCTCCTTACCGCCCTTGTTGTTACAAGAGAGTGGGAAAAAGGGACTATGGAAGCTCTTATGACTACTCCTGTGACCATGCTTGAGATCGTACTTGGAAAATTAATCCCCTACTTTTGTTTAGGAATGGGATCGATGACAATCTGTACCATTGTGGCCTATTACGGCTATGGGGTGCCCTTTAGGGGGTCCTATTTGGTTCTCGCCCTCGTAACAGGATTTTTTTTACTCACCGCCCTCGGTACAGGACTTTTAATTTCCTTTTTTACTAAAAACCAATTCACAGCATCACAGATTGCAATTGTTGTCGCATTTCTACCTTCTTTCATGCTATCCGGATTGATTTTTGAAATATCAAGTATGCCGACAATCATACGGCTATCTACGTATCTAGTCCCAGCAAAGTACTTCGTATCTAGTTTAGAAACTCTTTTTCTTGCAGGCAATATTTGGAAACTCATTCTTCTCGATATTGGAGCCATGGTAGTGTATACAATTATTATCTTTATCATGATCTCTCTAAAAATAGTAAAACGGCTCGACTAACCTATGCTGCAAATTGTATTACGGATCCTAGCTTTAATAAAAAAAGAATTCTTGGCTGTCTGGCAGGATAATCCAAGCAGAGCTGTCTTGATCGTGCCCCCTATTTTACAGCTTCTTCTTTTTTCTTTTGCCGCAACACTCGATGTAAAAAACGTTTCAATTGGAATCATAAACCGCGATAGCGGACAGCTCTCTAATGAACTCGTACAAAGATTTTCCGGAGCTCCGGTTTTTTCTCGTATCATTTTTGTAAAAAATACAGAAAGCATCGAAGATGAAATCAACAATCAAGATGTAGTAGCCGTCTTACATATTGATGATCAATTTTCTAAAAATCTTCTTTCTAAAAAGTCTGCCGATGTACAGGTCATCCTAGATGGAAGAAAATCCAATTCTACTCAGATTGTCTTTGGATACATAAATCAAATTGTCGACCAATATAACAGTGATCTTGCTAAGATTGCAGGGATCCAAAGCAGTAACATCGTTCTTATACAAAGAAATTGGTTTAACCCTAACCTACTCTATCCTTGGTTTACGGTTCCTGGACTTGTAGCCATATTAACCATGTTAATTGGTCTTGTAGTCACGGCCCTTTCTGTGGCTAGAGAAAAAGAGCTCGGCACATTCGAACAGCTGCTTGTCTCTCCTCTTACTCCTATACAAATTATCATAGGAAAAATCATTCCTGGGATCTTGATTGGAATGACGGAAGGGACGTTCATTCTACTTGCAGCTGTCTTTGTTTTTAAAATTCCTTTTACTGGTTCGGTTCTTTCCCTTTATTTTGGAATGTTTATCTTCATCTGCGCCATCGTAGGCATCGGGCTTTTCATTTCTTGTCTTTGCAAAACGCAGCAGCAAGCTTCCTTAGGAGTTCTCCTCTTCATGGTTCCGGCAGTCACCCTCTCTGGTTTTGCAACTCCAATAGAAAATATGCCTGTTTGGCTGCAAGCCGTCACAGAAATCAATCCCCTAAGACATTTTCTTGTTATTTCCAGAGGATGTTTTCTAAAAGAATTACCTTTCCACGATGTTCTTATGCACATCTACCCGATGGTCCTCATCGCCGCCTTCAACATCACTGCCGCCGCTTGGTTTTTCCGTAAACGCCTAGAATAGGCCTCTTTGTTTGTCTCTTGATTTACTACCGCATTATTTACTTCCCCAAAAAACAAAATCTGGTTTTACTTAAATTTTTAACTTAACAAGAAGAAAACATATGGAATATCTCAATTTCCCTCCTCTTACACAAAAGGTTTCTCGAATCGCCCTTGGAACATGGGCAATCGGAGGATGGATGTGGGGTGGTACAAAAGAAAAAGAGGCTATCGAAACCATCCATAAAGCGTTAGACCTTGGGATTAATTTACTTGATACAGCGCCTGTCTACGGTTTTGGAGTTTCGGAAGAAATTGTAGGAAAAGCGATTAAATCCTATGGAAAAAGAGACAAAATTGTGATCGCGACCAAGCAAGGCCTAAGCTTTGAAAACCAAAAGATCCAGAGAGATGCTAGAAAAGAATCTATTGAAAGAGAAATCGAAGAATCCCTAAGACGATTGCAAGTTGACTATATTGACATCTATCAAATCCACTGGCCGGATCCTTTAACCCCTGCTTCCGAAACAGCCGAGGCTCTACAAAAACTTTTTAAACAAGGGAAAATTAGGGCCATCGGAGTAAGTAATTACTCTATAGAGCAAATGGAAGAGTTTCAAAAAACAGCCCCCCTTCATAGCCTGCAATCTCCTTTCAATCTTTTTGAAAGAGCAATTGAAAAAAAGGAACTAGACTACTGTCTTAAAAAAGGAATTGCTACTTTAGGGTATGGTCCTCTCTGTAGAGGTCTTCTAACAGGAAAGATCCAAAAAGACACTCAGTTCAAAGGAGATGACCTTCGTAAAGTCGATCCCAAATTCCAAGAACCTAGGCTATCCGAGTACCTAAACGCAGTAAAAAAGTTAGAAGAATGGGTTAAAAATAAGCATCATAGATCGCTTTTAGCTTTGGCCATTCGATGGGTTTTAGATAAAGGGGTCTCCACTGCGCTTTGGGGAGCTAGGAAGCCCGAGCAACTGAGTGGTATGGAAACGATATGGAACTGGAATCTTACCTCGCAAGATTTCAGCGAAATTGATACCATTTTGTCTGAAACAATTTTGGACCCAGTAGGACCTGAATTTATGGCACCCCCTCCTCATAGATAATGCCCATGATATATGATGTACTCGCTTTTGGCGGCGGCGCAGCCGGCATCTTTGCAGCCATTGCTGCAAAAAATGCCAACCCTTCCGCCAATGTTGCTCTCTTTGAAAAATCCGCGGTCTTACTTTCCAAAGTGCGCATTTCCGGTGGAGGAAGGTGCAATGTCACCCATTCGTGTTTTGATCCAAAAGAATTGATCCAAAATTATCCAAGAGGTGGAAGAGAGCTGCTTGGCCCCTTCCACAGATTTCAACCTCTTCAAACCATTGAATGGTTTGAATCAAGAGGCGTAAAACTCAAAACTGAGCCCGATGGAAGAATGTTTCCCATCACGGATAGTTCCGAAACAATCATTGCTTGTCTTCTTTCCGAAGCAAAAAAAATTGGAGTAGAGATTGTAC
>JABEVM010000174.1 GCA_013041585.1 Chlamydiota bacterium | reverse complement strand
TTTCTCATCCTATATAATCCCCTTAAAAAAGATCTGAAAATCTTGTTTTGTAAACAATGAAGGGTAAAAATGGCACAAGAAAAAGAAGAAAAGAAAAAAGTAAAACGTCCTACACCTGCAAAGCGTATTCTACAGTCTGATAAAAGACATGTCCGCAATAAAGCTTTTAAATCTAAAGTAAACTCTGCAATCAAAATTATGCAGCAATCTGTAACAGGTAAAGCTGAACCTAAAGCTGTACAAGCTCACCTCGCAGCTGTTTATAGCTTGATGGATAAAGGCGTAAAGATGGGGATTTTCAAAGCGAATAAAGCGAATCGTACAAAGTCTCGCCTCACAGTAAAAGTCTCTAAGTAACCATACATTTTTCAGGCTAACAAAATTTCAGGAAGTGCAATCTCCTAAAAATTGTTAGCCATTTTTATTATATCGATCTGTAAAGCCGCTTTACAATCCCAGAAAACTTTCTCGTATCTCTTCGAAGAATTTCTAAAACCGTCTCTTTGTCTCCATAGATCTCTAGCTTTTTACGAGCTCTTGTTACACCGGTATAAAGGACCTCTTTCCCAAAGGCTTCCGAGCCTTTAGGGACAATCACGATCGCTTCTTCATATTCGCTTCCTTGGCTTTTATGGACAGAGATACAGTACCCATATTCAAAAGAGGGCAGTAATGAAGCCTGGATGGTACGCAACTTATCTTTTTCTTTTCCTCGAAATACAGCGTAGTCTTCAGAATCGAATAATCCTTCGTGCATAACCGTTTGCTTTTTACGTATCAATAGACCCGTCTCTCCATTGAACAAATCAAGCTCATAATCTGTTCTGGTTATGAGAATCGGGATGACACAATATTGTCCTAGGGGAACTCTCGAAAAATAATGGGACGCCATCTTGTAGTTTAGATTATCTACACCAAAAGGGCCCTTGCGCATACAAGACAAGACTTTATATGCATCCATGGCATGCAAGAGATGATGAGGATCGAGTTCCTCAAATGAAAAAGTCTTTTCCATCTTTTGGTATAAAAAAGGAAGGAGAGTTTCTTCCTCTAAAGGTTTAAGTAATTTTACAAGAAGCTCTGACTTCCCAGCTTTGATCTCTTCTGATAGGTGGATCAATTCTTGTTTTTCAAATCTTGCAGGGTTTATAAGTTTTACAAAAGCAAGCCCGCTATTTGAGCTTGCATACTGAACTAAATCTGCAAATACAGCCCCTGTTTCAACAGGGGCAAGCTGAGAATCATCTCCGAGTAAAATCAACTTGGCACCTTCTGGAATACGAGAGAGAAGACAAGAAAACATTCCTGCATCAATCATGGAACATTCATCGACAATCACCATATCGGCAACAAGCGGCACCCCATCTTTGGAAAGATCCTTCCAAGATTTAATCTGCAAAACATTATGAAGAGTTCCAGACAGAAATGCAGCTTTTGGAAATTCATGCAGAGAAAAAGAGGACTCTAATCGCATTGCAGCTTTTCCAGTAGGCGCTGCTAAAATAATCGCTCTATCCGACTTACTTTGTAAAAACTGTTTTACAATATGCGCTGCAGTATAAGTCTTTCCCGTGCCAGGACCACCTGTAATCAAGCAAAGAGTAGATTGTAGCGCTTTTTCTACAGCAAGCTTTTGATCTTCTCGCAGAGAATCTATAGACCCCTCAGAAATATAACTATCTTCCGACTTAGGTGCAGAGAGAAGCCTTTTGAGATGGAAAATAATTTTGTCTTCATAAACCCAATTTCTTTGAAAATACAAGCAGCCATCAAAGAGAGCAAACGGTTTAAACACAAATTCTTGGCTTTCGGGAGAAGTTTCCACAATCTCTGAAGGCAATACCGTCTTAGATGTAGAAGCTAAATGCAGAATCTCTTTTATGAGATCCTGATCTGCAGAGTTAGATTGAAGAAATGTTTCTAAAGAGCTTTTTTCTAAGGGAAGGCAAAGATGTCCTTGTCTATAAGAGGCCATGAGAAGAAAAAATGCAGCTACAGCTTCTTTGCTCAATTCAGGAATGTACGCTAGAATTCTATGAACGAAATGGGAATCGATTTCTTCAAAATCACCCTTTATAGCGAGCTGATCTACATATTTTATTCGTTCCATATCAGATCTTTTGTAGAAATGTGTTTAGATGCATTCCAAGCTTCTGGAATAAAATGGTAACTAGATGGGCCTCGTAAAAAGATATAGAAGCAGCCACCAAACAGTGTAGAAAAAGGCTCTTTCGTAAAGGTAGAGAGAAAGCGACCTAATGCATCCTGATAGATCGAAGCTTGCAAGAAATATTGATGCTCCCGCATAGCTTTTTCTACATTTATTCCTTCATATTCCTTTCTAGAAGAACCCAAATAATTTGATTTCCAATCGATAAAGTAATATCTACCATCTTTCTCAAAAACCATATCGATGGTCCCTTTCACATAGGTAGAATCTTGGGCGTACATAAACTCCATCTCGACCTGGAGCTTTTCAGGGTCGATATCGCAAAGGCAAAAGTTTCCTGTATTTGTCTCTAAGGGCTTTTGTAAAATCTCTATAACAGAGGATACGATCGCATCTTTCCAGCTCTCGAGCGCAGTGCATTTTAGCTTTTTATTAACTAAAGCCTCAATCTTCTGAAGCTCTAAAGGTTTTTGGAGTCTAAAGCGAAACACATCTTCTAAAATGGAGTGCAGAAGTATCCCTGTATGAACACCGCTTGGCAGTGTGTACATTGTTTTCTCAGCAAGATGCATCTCTTCAGAAGGTTGTTTAGGAAGGCCCTTTTCCTGAAAATCGGAAGGCCCATTTGTTAAAAGATCTTTTTTGGCAAACGAGGAGTACGAAGCGATCATCTTGAGCGAAGAAGGAAAGAAATACGCCTTTGGTTCAACTAGGTCCACAGCAGAAAGAGAAGAAGTCTGCACTCCCACATCCGTTTCTTCTAAAAAGGAGTAGGTGATATCAGAGCTCTCTTTCATTTTTTCCAAATGTTTTTCAAGAAAAGATCTGTCTATATGAGAAATACGGGTATACAAATCATCTTCTAAAATCACTTCTTCGCCCCATCTCGCGATAAAAAGTTCAATAGGAGAGGCTTTCCCAAAAGCAACCGGCTTTTTCTCTGTATCCAAGGCGCATGGTACATACACTCTCTTTTTAGCTCTTGTCAAAGCAACGTAAAGCTGTCTCATCTTTTCTGCATCGAGCTCCATCAGGGCTTTTCTAGAACTCTCTTTTGCTATCTTGAGCTCCTCTAGCCTTTCTACTCCGTTTTCTTTGACCGTGATGAATTCTTCTCCTTTCCCGCCCCTTCCGACAAGCCCTAAGGGGAATACAACCTCAAATTCTAGCCCCTTACTCACATGAATTGTCATAATTGTGATGGATTCAGAATCCTCTTCTAAAATACGCTTTACTCTCTCATCTTGCTCTGGGTCTACTTCCTTAAGTTCTTCTAGAAAATCAATAATTTGCTGGAGGCTAGGCCGCCTTTCCAGGGCATACTCTGTAATTA
>JABEVM010000023.1 GCA_013041585.1 Chlamydiota bacterium | reverse complement strand
TTGTGGCACCTTCTGGTTTATATCCTTCGATGCTCTCTTCCATTTTTTCAGTGAAGATAGCGACCGCTTGGTTAACAATTGCCTCTTTGCCATCTTCGATGAGGATCTTACGTAAAAAACCTGAATCGAGCGCTGCGTGTTCAACAGTTGCTTTGTCAGTGGCAACTTCAAAAAGCACATCCCCTGCTTTAACAAAGTCACCCACTTTTTTATGCCATTTTGTGATCGTTCCTTGTTCCATTGTCGGAGAAAGTTTTGGCATTGTAAGTGTAAAAGGCATAAAAAAACCGCTCCTGTTTAAGATAAAACTTCTTCTATAGCTTGAATAATTTTTTCTTTGGTCGGCATCGTTTGCTTTTCCAAAGTCTTTGAGTATGGCATAGGTGTCTCACCTTGGCAAACTCTTTTCATAGGTGCATCCAAAAATCCAAAACAATGTTCGTTAATTTGGAAGCCAACTTCTGCAGCAATACCACCGAAAATATGTCCTTCTTCAACGAGGACGCAAAAATGTGTTTTTCGAACAGAATTCGCAACGGTTGCAATATCAAGTGGTTTAATGGTCCGAAGGTCGATGAGTTCAACTTTGATTCCCTTTTTAGCAAGCTCTTCTGCTGCAGCTTTGCACAAATTTACCATACGGCTATGTGTAACCAAGGTTACATGCATACCTTCTAAGACCACTTTAGCTTTTCCGATAGGAACTAGATACTCTTCAGTAGGGATTTCTCCTTTTAGTCCATAATCGAGTTCATTTTCTAAAAAGAGCACAGGGTTATTATTACGAATCGCTGATTTAAGAAGGCCCTTTGCATCGTAAGGGTTGCTTGCAGCTATGATGATGAGTCCTGGAAGATTAGAATAGATAGCTTCCACGCAGTGAGAGTGCTGAGATGATACTTGCGCTGCAGCTCCATTTGGCCCACGGAAAACAATGGGAACAGAAAACCTGCTTCCCGACATATAGTACATTTTGATTGCATTGGAGATGATCTGATCGGCTCCCACAAAGGAGAAGTTAAAGCTCATAAACTCTACAACGGGTCTAAGACCTGTCATCGCAGCTCCAACGGCCAGTCCCGCAAACCCTAGCTCGGAGATCGGGGTATCAACTACTCTCTTTGGGCCCCATTTATCCAGCATACCTTTTGTGACTTTGTAAGCGCCATTATATTCAGCAACTTCTTCCCCCATTACAAATACTGTAGGATCGCGCTGCATTTCTTCATCGATTGCTTGCCTGATTGCCTCACGCATTTCTACAATCTGAGTGGCCATTATAGGGTCTCCTTTTATCTAAATTTATTACGGCGCAAAGACATCTTCGCCAAGTAGGATCGGATCTGGCCAAGGGCTTTCTTCAGCAAATTTCATCGATGCAAGCACTTTGTCTTTTTCTTGCTTATCCATTTCTTGGTATTCTTCGTCGGTGATCATTTTAAGCTGCACAAGTTTTTTCATGAAAAGTGCAATTGGATCATTCTGTTGCATACATGTGCTCAGTTCATCTTTCGAGCGATAGAGTCCTGGGTCGGAAATAGAATGCCCTCTAAAACGTTCTGTTATGACTTCTACAAGAACAGGTCTTGATGTTTTTAACACTTCTTTTCCTATATGGGAGAACCCTGCGTAGCAGCTGAAAAAGTCCATGCCATCTAGGGTATAGCTTTTCATATTGTAGCCGGGTGCTTTCATCTCTGCGATCGGCTCAACACAGATGGCCCGATTTACACCTGTACCCATGCCCCATTTGTTGTTCTCTATCACATAAATACAAGGCAGGCTCCAAAGAGAAGCTAAGTTCAGTGATTCATGGAAACTCCCTTGAGCTACCGCCCCTTCACCCATAAAGCAAAGAGAGAGTTCCTTTTTATCTAAGTATTTAGATGTAAAAGCAGCGCCTGTCGCGATAGGAATTTGACCGCCTACAATTCCATGGCCTCCTAACATCCTATCTGTAAAAAAGTGCATGGATCCGCCGCGACCTTTCGCATTTCCAGTCACTTTTCCATATAATTCAGCCATGAGCTCATTCGGTGTAGCTCCAAGTAAAAGAGCTAGAGCATGGCATCTGTAAGAAGTTGTCCACCAATTACTCGGGCCTATTGCGGCTACAGCCGAAGTCTGTATTGCTTCTTGTCCCATGTATGAATGAAAAAAACCGCCAATTTTCCCTTGTAGATAAGCCGATTCAGCGCGCACTTCAAAATTGCGAATAAGGAGCATAGATCGTAAAATAGAGAGAAGCTTATCTTTGCCAAGAGAGCGAAGAACCTCCTCTTGATCGCAAGGAAAGAAGTTATATTTACCATTTTTTTTCTTTTCCATCAGGTAATCCGCCGAGTATTTTAGTTATTCATCAAAGTAAATTAGTAAGGTTAATAAATCAATTTTCTTCTACTTCGCCATCAAGTTCGCTGCGGGTATTATTTTTGCACTCTCCGGAACTATGTTTGGATTGTTCGTTACAGAAACTGCACGCAGGTCGTCTGTGGAGTTGATTTGATAACAACTAGCAAAAGCGATAAGACAAAAGACGCACACTATTTTCGAGTACATAAAAACCTCATTATTTTTCGCACAAAATGATACATACTATAGGAAAATATGCAAATGGGAAAAAAAGCAATTTGCGAATAATCAGATAGTCTATAGAATTAAGCTTAGCCTATTTACATTCGATACCATCATGCCACTTTGCCCAATTTATTACGACACAGAAACTACAGGTATAAAATCTGATAAAGACAGAATTATCGAGATTGCGGCCTATGACGCTCTAAATAACCGATCTTTCGAGAAGCTGATCAACCCAGGTTTTCCTATTCCTCCAGAGGCTTCGGCCATCCACCATATCACAGATGAAATGGTGGCAGATGCCCCCTCTTTTGCACAAATCGGTAAAGAATTTCTTGAATTCTGCGGAGAGAATTTTGTCCTGATCGCTCATAATAATGATGCTTTTGACAAGCTTTTTTTAGAAAGTGAATTCAAAAGATCCGGCATAGAGATCCCCAAACTTACCTATATCGATACATTAAAATGGTCCCGTAAGTACAGACCAGACCTTCCAAAACATTCTTTGCAGTATTTACGCGAAACCTATGGGATCGAAGCCAATAATGCTCATAGAGCTTTAGATGACGTGATCGTCTTACACCAGGTATTTTCCTATATGATCGATGATCTTCCGATCGAAAAAGTGTTAGAACTATTAAATAAGCCAAATGTGATCGAGCGTATGCCTTTTGGAAAACACCAGGGCAAGCCCCTTCAAGAAGTTCCAAAAGATTACTTACGCTGGCTTAAAGAAAGCGGAGCTTTTGACAAAGCCTCTAACAATGACCTCAAAGCTGCTTTAGAACTTTTAGGACTCCTCGAGAAGGTCTCTTCGTGAGAGTTCTTATTATCGGTTGCGGCTATGTAGGGAAAGCGCTTGCAAAGCACTTTCTTTCTCATGGGCACTTCGTTACAGTCACTACTCGCCATCAAGAAAACGTAGAGTCATTACGCTCCTGCTCCTCACAAGTACTCCTATTTGATGGGAAAGATTATACAGATTTACAAAACGTGCTTCCTACACAAGATTTAGTACTACTTACTTTAGCTGCAGACTCCCCTGATCAGTACCAAAACACCTATCTAAAAACTGCACAGTCGATCCTCTCTATAGCTGCTCATACTCCTTGTTCCCCTATGCTCATCTACACAAGTAGCACTTCGGTTTATAAAGAAAACCAAGGTGGTGTAGCTCTAGAAGATTCCTCTCTTGAAGAAACTCGCCCACTTGCATCTATTTTAGTCGAAACAGAAAAGACACTCCAAAAGCTCTCTCAGTATGGATGGAAGGCATGTATTTTCAGGCTTTCAGAAATTTATGGACCAGGTAGATCTATTCTAGATCGTATTAAAAACTTAGAAGGAAAAAAACTTCCTGGAGATGGGAACAAATACACCAATATGATCCATTTGGATGATATTGTTGGAGCTTCCAATTTTGTCTTTCAAAATGGACTCAAAGGCATTTTCAACCTAAGTGATGATGATCATTTTCTACGAAAAGAGTGGTATGATCAAATCGCAGAAACATACTCTTTAAAAAAAGTAGAGTGGGATGAAACGCTAGCCACTCATCATGGAGGAAATAAGAAAGTGAGCAACCAGAAAATAAAAGAAGCTGGCTATATCTTTAAATGCCCACATAGGCAAATTAAAATTCCCTAACCTATTACTTACAGCTTTTGCAGCACCCATATAAGATGCAATTATGTCTTTGCACTTCAAACTGTTCTACAAGTCTTTTTGGAATAGATAATAGATCGTACATAACATCAAACACTTTATCGCATTTTTCACAAAAAAAGTGAGAGTGCTGCTCTAAGTCCGCTCTTTCATATCGTGAAGCATGACCCGGAATTTCAACACTTTTAATCACACCTTGTTCAACCAATATTTTTAGATTTCTATATACGGTTGCCAAACTTAAATTGGGTGCAAATTTACTCGCAGCTTCTAGTATCTCCTGAATAGATAATGGCCTTTCTTCTATAGAAAAAACTTCCGCTATCGCTTGTTTCTGCCTTGTTTCTCTTTTCATGATTTTCCTTGTGCTTAATCCTCTTATCGCTAATGATATTTTATTCTCATTAATAAAACAACCTAATATATAGGATATATCATGGCTACTGGCACAAGATCAGATTTAAAAATAAATAGGGGTACAGCCCCTCCACCTCCGCAAACGAACCTTGATCAAATTGATTTCACCAAAACGGGATTTATTGACCTTACACCTCAAGGGGGTATACCTAAAAAACCAACAGCATATAAGTCATGGTTAGAAGATATGTGTACAACAGCCCTTGCTGTATATGCCTGCTACACCTCTTATCGGGTATTCTTGCCTATTTTCACAGCTTCATTTATCTATGGAGCTTGTTTTGAGCACGATAAAGAAAAATTCAGAGCACCTAATTTTGAAAACAAACCTCTGGTTCTCATTGCGGCATTTAAAGGTCGGGAAGTTCATGATTCATGCTTAGGAAGTTTTGAAGATTTAACAGCTATAAGATTCCACACCAAACTAAAACTAGTGGTTGCAACATTTCTCGCACTTCGACACGTCGAAGAAGATAGTGCAATTCTCGTTCCTTATGGAGCTGCTACTACAGGTATACGCGCCGGACAATTAGCTATGGAAGCTTATAAAAACTATACTAGAAAAGTTTAAGAAAACTTCTGTCTGCATTAGCTACTTTAATCAATAGTTCTAATGGCAAAACTTCGACTTGTGAGTAAAAGAGATTTTCTATGCGAGCCTTTCTAAGCTCGCATATTTTTTACGCATACTACTCAACTGTGACAACTTCAGGAGTTCTCGTTTTTTCCGAATGGAACATAGCCTCCCAAGTAAGCCTAAAAGGCTCGCATGTTTGTAAAAGCTCATCTCTGGTTCCTTCGGCGATTTTTTCACCACGCTCTAAATAGATGATCTTATCAGCATGCTCAATGGTAGAGAGTCTGTGGGCAATCAAAAGCTGGGTTACCTCTCCATGTAGATTAGAGATTGCAGCTTTAATGTGGTTTTCGCTTAGGGCATCTAACGAAGATGTAGCTTCATCCAGGATCAAGATAGGGGCTTTTTTCACAAGAGCTCTTGCGATTGCTAAACGCTGCAGCTGTCCGCCAGATAGGTTCTTTCCGCCCTCTGCCATCATCGAGTTATATTTTTCCGGCATACGAGTGATAAACTCATCTGCGTAGGCTCTTTTCGATGCGCTTTCAATATCTTCTTTCGAGAAATTGCGTCCAAATGAAATGTTAGAAGCGATCGTATCCAAAAATACGAAAGGCTTTTGAGATACGAAGGCAATGTTTTCTCTGAGAGACTTTTGTGTATAGGCTTGCAGAGGTTTTCCATCAATACGGATCTCCCCTCTTTCTACATCATAAAGCCTTGGCATCAGGTGAACAATTGTCGATTTACCAGCGCCTGTAGGCCCAACAATTGCTAAAGTCTCTCCTTTATGCACAGTAAAGCTTACATCCTTTAAAACCCATTCACCTTGATAACGAAACCATACTCTATCAAATTCGATCTTGTCTTTAAAGCCATCTAGATCTACGGCATCTTTATGGTCTTCAATGCTAGGTTTCAAATGAAGTACATCAAACATCCTTTCCGCAGCGATCACTCCCCTTTGAATATTTGAATTTTCTTCAGCAAATTTTTTGATAGGCTCATAAACAAGCTGCAGAAGACCACAAAAGACTAAAAGTTCGGAGATGGTCATTTTTAGTGTATAAAGACCAAAGATCACAACGATTGCAAGGCATGCTGTTGTAATCGCGTGCAGAATCGGTCTTGTTAATAATCCATATTTAGCGGTTTTGGCTTCCAAAACAGCCATACGATCATTCTGCTCTTTGTATTTCTTTAAAGAGAAGAGCTCCATTGCAAACATTTTAACAGTTTGTACCCCGGTTAAAAAGTCAATGAGGACCGATGCGAATTTCTCTTGGTTGACTTGCAACTGCCTTGTGACCCTTTTAACTCTTTTAGCTAAAAAGATGATCGGAAGGACAATGAGAGGGAATCCGATAAAAATCACAAGAGATAGCTGCCATGAGAGGTAAAAACACATGCATAATGTCGTGACAAGAGTAAATGGAGTTTGGAAAAAATTCGTAAGACATGAGTTGATCGAAGAAGCAATTTGCCCTGCATCCCCCACAACCCTGGAAGATAAGCTTCCAATATTGTGCTGCTGATAAAAGTTCATAGAAAGGGATTGAATATGCTCGAAATATTGCTGGCGAAGGTCTCGGCTTACACGAATTGCAAGCAGCTGTGTTGCATATCTACTGGTAAAAAGCCAAATCGCTTTAAAAATAGCGATCATGAGGAGCATTAAAATCAATGCATTCAGATTACTTGCAAACTGAAAATTTTCCTTGATATACTTCATTACAAATTGAAGAGGATTTGCCTCAAACTTTGTAGCTGAGACAAGAGATGAGCTGACTTCTTGCACTTTTTCTACAGGAGCTTCTGAAAAGAAATCACTTCCTACATTAGAGAGAACTCCAAGAGCAAACATCTCAAGCTGGTTTGCAATCGTGAGAATAAAAAGTGTCGAAAATGTGATGATAACAAGCGACAAGTGCTTACGAGTCCGTAGCGCCGCTTTCATTAATAACTTCATAGGAAAATCCTGTTATACGGAGGAAGCAGCTCCCAAAGCAGGAGATTCCTCATAGGCTACTTTGCCCATCTTTCGAAATTTCTGATAGCGCCGCTCTAGTAGTACATCTACAGGAAGTGATTTTAAAACATTCCACTGCTGAAGAATAAATTCTTTTACATCCACATACACCACCGAAGGATTATGATGCGCTCCTCCAAGAGGCTCTTTAATGATGACATCTATAATTTCATTTTCAAGAAGATGTTCTGATTGCATTTTCAAAGTTTCTGCAGCGACTGCATTCTTACTTGCGTCTTTCCACAAAATAGATGCGCACCCTTCAGGTGAAATCACCGAATAATAGGCATGCTCTAGCATTCCAATTACATCGCCGATTCCCATTCCTAGAGCTCCACCGGAACAACCTTCTCCAATCAATACGACGATAATCGGTGTTGCTATCCTGGCCATTTCCATAAGGTTTTTAGCAATTGCCCAGCCTTGGCCGCGCTCTTCTGCAGTAAGTCCAGGATAAGCTCCTGGTGTATCTAAAAATGAAATTACAGGGATTTGAAACTTTGCTGCAAGCTCCATTGCTCTAAGAGCTTTTCTATAACCTTCCGGATGAGGCATACCAAAATTACGCTCGATCCTGCTTTTTGTATCATACCCTTTCTCTTGAGCTATGATTACAAACTTCTCTCCGCCAATTTTCCCAAGCCCTGTGATCACGGCTGGGTCATCACGGAAAACGCGATCGCCATAGATTTCTTCAAATTCATCACAAAGATTGCGAATATAGTCGATAGAGTGAGGTCTAGAAGGATGTCTACAAATCGAGACTCTCTGCCAAGGTGTCAAAGCGCCATACACCTTTTTCTTTAATTCTTCAAAAGAAGCTTGTAATTTATGTAGCTCAGCATCTGTCCAAAGAACATTTTTCTTATTTTGTTCCTTTACCTGGTCTATCGTCTTCTGATATTCCAAGATAGGTTTTTCGTGTTCTAAAATGTATTTTTCTTGCTCAGCCATATAAATTTACACTCCTAAGAAGAACGAGGAGAGGTAATCTCTACCCCAGGTAGTTGGGCTTCCTTAAAATCTTTAACAATCACAACAAATGTTGGTTTTGTAACAATAATAGCAAATAACTCCTCTAAATCTTCGCTGTAGAGCCGAACTCCGCCATCACTTTCATATTTTCCAACACAATCTCTAATTTCTGTTAGCTCGCCGCTTTTAGGATTTTTAGACCAAGGGGCTCCATGAATCCCATATCCTTTGGCAGCTTCTGTGCAACTTGCAATCCCCTTCTGGAATGGGATCCAGCGAGTTCCAAAAACTTGCATCATCTCTGTTTTCTGATCTAAGAAATATCCCATCGTGCCAGGTTTATATACGGCTGTTTTATTTCCGAGTAGATATGTTCCTGTAGGCGTTAAAGAGCCAGAGGCTTTCTGTGAATCCAAGCATCCAAGCCCAACACGGTACGTCTTGACAAGCACTCTTTCTTTAGAATCTACGTCAACATAATAAAAAGCCATTTTGCAACGAGAAAGATCGATCAAAAGATAAAAGTTGATGTTCTTTTCTTTCTTAAAAACATTGAAACGGCTGCCAGTAGCTACTGTCTGGTTAAAGTAATCAGGTTTACCATTCAAGCTGCGAGCAATAAAATGTCTTGAGGTGCCATAGTGCGACGCATAATCTGCAACCCAAGCAGGCCTTCCCGTTAACCAGGACACTCTACTTGTATAGTTAATTGTCTCTACAATCGGCAACTTATCAGTCCCTGTAGAAAAAAGCTGCTGTACGCGGTCCACATTTGGGAAATCCTCAGAATCTTCTTCCTTAGCGTTGGTAGCATAAACTTTATTTGAAGCGATCGGTTCGGAAGGGATTGCAGGTGGTTTAGGCTCTACATAAACGGGCGCTGGAGGCTTCAGAGTGGCGATTGGCTGCTCTTTTTCGATTTTAGGCGGCGCGCTCGGGCGTGAAGAGATTTTCTTTACAATCCCAACAGTTGAGATAATACAGATCAGTCCCACGGAGAGTAATAAAAAAATTTTTGATGCGGACAAAGGAATATCCTCCGAAACAATTTCTTAACTTTATCACCTTAATTCATACCAAAAAAAACTTATAAAATCCAGGAAAAACTTGGGCCTAATCAATTTCGAAAAAAAATTCGATAATAAACATTTCTTTTACGGGTAAAATGTAAAAATCAAAAATTTAAATACATCGTAAATGCAATAAAAAAATTTATTTTTACGAAATTGAATAGAGCATTTTGAAAGAAATTTTACGTTCTTTTCTTGTCCTACGGCGTAGAATAGAGAAGGTTACGCCAGGATCTCGTGATCGGCCTCTTCTCTATTCTAAGGAGTCGTAAGGTTTTAGAAATTGTAAACACTGGATATGCGCCACGCGATCTATCCAAATTACATTTTTGGTGAAGGAGCTGATTTTTCTCTGCCTTTTTCAATCAGTTTACGCATTTTTTTACCGGAAGTAAATTTAACAGCGAGACGCGCTGGAATGACAATAGGTACTCCCGCATTCTTTGGGTTTCTTCCAATCTTTTGCTTTCTTTCCACAACTTCGAACACACCGAAATCTCTAAATTCTAAACGATCTCCTTTTGAGAGATAGTCTGTCATAATGTCTAAAAATGACTGAATGACATTGCGGACATCATTAGGATGCACTCCCCGATTTTGGGAAATAACTTGAATCAATTTCTTCTTTGTAATTGTGGTCATACCTTAGAACTCCTTGAGTTTATTCTTAAACCAAACGCCTGGAAGCTGTTATCCATTTAAAGTCCATTGTTGTATGCCTCTATTTTTCAAGCAAGTAGTTTTTATTATAATTTTTTTACATGAAGGAGAAGTTTCTTCTTTTTCCCAACGCCAAGGAGTAAATACTGACCTCCTACTAAGTCTTCTTTTTCTATGATACGCTGCGGATCCTCGATCTTGTTATTATTTAAAAGCATGCCTCCGTTTTTCATCATCCGAAGAACTTCGGCTTTGCTAGGTAGCAAGTCTACTTTTACAATAATATCTACAAATTTTTTTCCGATCACTTCTTCTAATGACATTTCACAGCTTGGCATGTCTTTGATCACTTCCTCTAAAACCGAAGCATCTAAAACAGCTTTTGATCCCGGCATCGCAGCTTGGGTCGCTCTTTGGGCTGCTTGCAACCCTTCTTCTCCATGAACAAATCTTGTCAATTCCTCAGCGAGCCTCCTTTGGACTGTATTTGGAATGTAATCGGCTTTTTGCATCTGCTTTTCATACTCTGCAATCTCATCAAGTTCCATAAAAGTGAGCATACGCATCATTTTTGTAACATCTGCGTCTGGGATTGTAATCAAGTACTGATAAAACTGATAAGGAGAGAGCTTATCTGGCGATAACCACACAGCTCCCGACTCGGTTTTTCCAAATTTCTTTCCATCACTTCTTGTCAAAAGAGGAAACGTGACTCCAAAAACTTGTTTTCCACAAAGCTTTCGAATTAAATCAATTCCAGAAACGATATTTCCCCATTGGTCACTTCCTCCAAATTCTACACATACGCCCTTCTCTTTAAACAAATGGTAAAAATCGTAGGCTTGAAGGATTTGATAAGAAAACTCTGTAAAGCTCATCCCCTCTTCTGAATTGATTCGAGAGCGCACACTTTCTTTAGCAAGCATATTTCCAACGCGGAAATGCTTTCCTACATCTCGTAAAAAGTCAAGAAAGTGTAAGGGAGAGAGCCATGTGTCATTGTTCACAATTTCGGGTTTTGCTTTTACGTTTGAAAAATCAAGCATAGTATCAAAATGTTTGCGGATGGAAGCAACATTTTTTCGAATTTCTTCATCAAGTAGAAGAGGTCTTTCCACACTTTTGCCAGAAGGATCTCCAACACGGCCTGTAGCACCCCCGATAAGAACATAAGGGGTATGACCAAACTTTTGGCACCAGGCTAGGATTATAATTCCGACCAGATGACCTAAATGAAGACTGTCCGCAGTAGGATCGAAGCCTAGGTAGATTTTAGTGGGTTTTTCAAAAATTTCATGAAGGTTTTCCTGCGTGGCAGCTTCAAGTAATCCCCTTTTCTCTAAACAATGCAATAAATTGGTCATATCCTGCGTCCGTTTCTATAAAAGGCGCTATAATAGGATAGAAAGAATTATAGATCAACTGTATAGGAATTGGTAAAAAAGGAAAGAAAGGACCTCTTTCAGTTCTTTTTCGCTGAAAGAAAGCTCCACTTCTTCAAAACTTTTTCTTTACTTGAACCCGTTCCTGTAACTTCTATTTCCTTTTGCAGATGTTCTGCAATCTGGGAAATTCGCACGCTGATCTTTGCCGCGTTTTGGTTTTCATCAAAAAGCGAAATCGTCTTATTTTTAAGAATCACCCTACTTGCAGCATGGCTTGCGATCCATCTGTGAATTTCTGTCGCCTTTTTTTCTAAAGCAATAGGAGTGATTTGTTTTTGATGCTCTTCGATTTCTTTTCGCAGTTTTTCACGTGCTTTCTTTGTTTTTACACTCTCTTCTGCGAAATTTTTTGTCTTTTCTTTATTCCAAAACATTTTGCAAGCTCTAGGTAATTGTGATTTTAGGAGTTTTGCGTTATCTTAAAAACATCCCCAATTTAATTCAACTTTCCTTTGACCAAAAAATCCCGCATATAATCTAATCTTAAGTTTCAAACAAAAATAATGTAAAAACCAGGCCTTACATGACTGCCATAGAAAATATCAAAAAGAACTTAGGCGACGCTGCAGCCAAACTGATTCAAGATGGTATGGTAGTTGGGCTCGGAACAGGGACTACCGTGCATTATTTCATCCAAAGTTTGATCGAAAGATACCAAAAGGGATTGAAGATCCAAGTCATTGCGAGCTCAGAAGAGTCACTGCACAAAGCGAGAAAAGGCAATCTACCTATTTTAGACAGTGATACACTCCTGCATGTCGATATAACCGTTGATGGAGCGGATGAGATCGACGGAGAAAAACAAATGATTAAAGGTGGTGGAGGCGCACTGGTTAGAGAAAAGATCTTAGCTAGCATGAGCCGCGAAATGGTCGTCATCGTCGATGAGACAAAAGTGGTTTCCAAACTTGGCAAACGGAAATTACCTGTAGAAATACTCCCTTTTGCGTACTCTAGCACTCTGCATAAAATTCACAAACTAGGATATAAAGGAGTGATAAGGCTTAAAAGTAACGCCAAACCTGTTATCACAGATAACGGCAATTACCTTGTCGATATAGACTTACATTCAGATACACTCGTTCCAAAACAAACACATGAAGATCTCATCCATATTCCGGGTGTTGTTGACACCGGATTCTTTTTTCATTTAGCGGGAAGAGTCATGATTGGCTTTTTCGATGGACAAATTGTAATCCGTCCCTAAAATACAAATTAATAGCGCAAACACAAAAGAAGGCCGCACGTGGAAGAGCTCGTCCCTATTAATTTTCATAAGATCATGCAATCGCGTTCCTATACGGTGATTATTTTAGGAACGGAAAAGAAAAAATTCGCAATCTATACGGAAGCTTCCGTGGGAAGAAATATTCAGACCTATTTAACACCTGAAAACCATATAAGACCTCTTACACATCATCTCATTAATAACATTCTAAGCGGACTTGAAGCTAAAATTATCCAAATTGTCATCAATGACATTGAGGACACAATTTATTTTTCTCGAATTTATATCGAGCAAAAAATGGGTGACAAAACTGTTATTTTAGAAATCGATGCAAGACCTAGCGACTGTATTACGCTCGCCCTGATCAACGACGCTCCTGTATTCTGCAGGAGAGAAGTCTTTGATAAAGTCTTACCAATCCAGGATAATTGATTTGTACAAGATAAAAGCCGATGCCATAAGCGCAGTTTTTTACTATATGTTTTGAAATTGAGTAGGAGCCGTATTCTAAGTTCAACTACTCATGTTTTTTAGAGTAGTTAAACTCTTCCCAGTATCCCGACAAGGTAAGCACGATTATTTATTTTAAAAATATATCGCAATTTGCTGCCATGCTGCAATTATAGTTTGTATGAGTTCAGCTTTGAAAGAAAGAAAGCCATCGGCTAAAATATGGGTCACCTCTCCAATTCCATTTCCTACAGGCACGAGAACACCATAAAAAATGGCTTGAACGATAGATCCGACTTTTACTGCTACATTAACAATTACGGAGGCAATTCCTTTAGCAAGCAAGGTTACAGCATATCCAATCCCTTTCGCTACGGGGACTACTACATAATTCCATAAAGGAACAAGTGTATGCTGAAATGTCCACTGCGCTGCTTGTGCGACTACGTGAGCTACTGCAGATACAGCATGAGCAATTCCTTTAGAAAGTAAGACTACCACATGTCCAATCCCTTTCGCTACGGGGACTACTATATAATTCCATAAAGGAACAAGTGTATGCTGAAATGTCCACTGCGCTGCTTGTGCGACTATGTGAGCTACTGCAGATACAGCATGGGCAATTCCTTTAGAAAGCAAGACTACCGCATGTCCGATCCCTTTCGCTACAGGAACTACTACATAATTCCATAAAGGAACAAGTGTATGCTGAAATGTCCACTGCGCTGCTTGTGCGACTACGTGAGCTACTGCAGATACAGC
>JABEVM010000173.1 GCA_013041585.1 Chlamydiota bacterium | reverse complement strand
TATAATTTAATAATTTATTATATTTAATTATAATTATGATATAACAACTGATTATAATTTTAAAAAAGAGTGAAAATATGTCGATGAGAGTTCCTCCCGCGGTAAGAAATCCTATCTTGCACTTCATATCTCAGATAGAAGAGTTTATGCAAAATGATATGAATTCCGATAAAATGATAGATCTCTTTTGTAAAGCTAGGGCAGATCTAAAAATTACACATAAACTATTAGAAGGAGTTCGATGCCTAAATAGTACAAATGCTTCTTTGAATAATGTCTATAAGGCCTTCGAAGGTCTTGTAGCTATGAGTGAAATTGCCGAAGCATTTTTCCAGCTCGCTAAACAAGCAGAAATCCAGCCCCATAGCACACTATGGCTTGATAACGAACATCAACTGGGATTCAGGGTTATGATTGATACAATTTCTAAGATTGAGATGGTGTCAAAAAATAATAGTAATCCAGAAAGCATTGAGGTTTTAGGGGACATGTTGATTCTCCCTCAATTCGTAGTTACTGTAAACATCTACCGAGGGGAAGACTCTCAATTAACAGGCAATGAAAAAATTCAGTTATTGACTATGAAGGTTTTTGAACTTTTTCTATCCGCAAATGAGGAACTTACACCCGAACAAGTTTTTGAGTTCATGAATGTTATTGCGGTAGACAACGCAACAAAGGTATGCCCAAGGCATAATCATGGATGTTCTTTGCCTTTAGAAACTACTTTAGGGGTGTGGCGTGTCGCTCTTAATGGGGAGACGTGGTACGAATCTAAAGGAGCTGAAAGCATACATCCTGATGAGGAAAACAAAACTTTATATAATAACGCTAAAAAATTTATACATTCAGCAATGATTGGTGAATTAGCTACATGTTATAAAGAGGCTGGGTATTCTGAATACTATCAATCCTTACAATCCGCATTCCACTTTCTTACTGGGGAAGATGAGAACAATGTAGAGAAAAGTCGATTGACTGTTGCGGACCTTATTCAAAAGTTTATGAAAGTGAAAGATAAAATTTCAGAAGATGATCAAGTACATGAAGTTTATCATCAGCTTTCGCAAGGGCTATTTCCTAGGAACATAAGATCTTTGTCAAAAAGCTCAGAAGTTCTTGCAATTCCATTCTTACATAAATACTATTCATCCGTTCGGACCATTAAAACTACAACTGCCATTACTGTACCAGTTGGGGTTCTTCTAGCTAGGATAACATCTATCCCATCGAAATTATAGAATTGCTAAGAGTCTAAAGCTTACTTTGAATTTTTGTTGAAAAACCTAACTTCTCTAGTTCCTGCATTCCTTCTACAAAACCTTGTAATTCAGGAATTTTAGCTACTGCGGAACAGGCTACAAGCGGGGAAAGTTGTATTTCAAAGGCTTTTATAAGATGATGGTAAGCTAAATGAGGATTTTGTGAGTGTGTATGACTTTGCGATTGTTTGTAGATCCTATTTACCAGATCTACGATCAAGAAGCTAGGGTGATTTTCTTTGATAATTTGTTCCGGTGGTGTAACCAAAACATGCGCTTTTCCTAAATGAGAAAGTTTTTTCATGAAATCTTGTTGAGAAAACACATTCTGCAAAAAACCCTGGAAAAGCTTCGCATAGCTTACTCTCTCAATTTTTTTTAAAGCTTCTATAAATTCTTCTGGGACTTCATGACCCGTGTATCTATAGAATAAAAGATCTACAACGGAATGTGCTTCAGGACTACATTGAATACATTTTTGCTCGAATGCTGGCGGAAAAGAAATTCTTGCGGTAGTTCCCATATAGACCGAGGTTTGTTTACCAATTATCATGTTGTTTCTAGAGTTTTTGTTTCCAAAATCGTTTTTGAGAGCTGCTTCCATTCTTTCCAAGCAGTCTTAAGATCTCTCTTCATCTCATCGATCTTTTTCTTGGTATCATCGTAAAACGTTTCAGACATGGAAGGCTCTTTTTTTAAAGACTTCTTCTGCTCAATCAGCTTTTGGAATTCAGCAAGCTTTTCAATAAGGTGGTCTGCCACTTTATTGATTTGCTCTTCTAGAGAGTGTTTATGAGATTGGAAGCGAAGGTTCATCCTTTCCAAAAGCTCATTTTTTCTTTCTAAAATCATCTGTCTTGCAATTCGATCTGAACTCATTCTTCGTAGGTTGTGAGCGAGTCCTAATTTGTGCAATCCCCAGATAAGCCATTTGGTTGGATCGAAGTGGTACCATTTGATCCCGTTTCTATAGTCGTTTGCAAAGGTATGGTGGTAGTTGTGGTATCCTTCCCCCCATGTGACCAAAGAAATGATGTAATTATCAACAGCTGTATGCTCTTGTGAGAAAGTCTGAGTTCCCCAGTAGTGAGCAAGCGAGTTGATAAACCATGTAAAATGATGAGAGAAAAAGAGACGAACTCCCCAAGCAAAGAGGAAAGCGCTCAAGTAATCATTATAGAAATATCCAATAAGGACAGCAGGGATTAGGTTTGTGATAACCATCAAAAGGCCATAATACTTGTGTTGGAACATCACAAGTTTATTGCGATAGAGATCTGCAACGACTTTTTTATCTATCTCATTGCCTTTGAAGAAAAGCCAAAAGAGGTGGGCATACCAAAACCCTTTTTTTATGCAATATGGGTCATTGTCCTTATCGACGAAAGCGTGATGGATACGGTGCTCATAGGACCAGCGTAAAGCGCTTCCCTGTGTAGACATGGTGCCAAAAAATAGAAAAATAGCTTCTATAATAGGGTTGGTTTTATAAGCGCTGTGCGAATAGAGACGGTGGTAGCCCCCAGTTACACTGATTCCAGTAAAAAAGAGAAGGACTCCCGATAGTACAAGCATCGAAGTCGGAGGGGAGTGGTGGATAAAATAGATCGGTAAAAGGATAAGCAGGAGAAGATGATAACCTATGATAAAGATCCCTGTGACCCAATCAAAATTATCTCTTGTCAGCCTTCTTGCAGTTATTTTTTCCATACAGCCTCATTATAAAAAGGATTTTTTGCTATTATAGCAGCTCGGGATCAATATCAACT
>JABEVM010000172.1 GCA_013041585.1 Chlamydiota bacterium | reverse complement strand
TCTCTTTCTTGCGCCCTATGATGCTCAATTTCCCATCTCTCTTCTTCAATCAAACGATGCAATCTCTCAAGCCTTGACCAGCCAAGAAGCGCGCTTCTTCCTGTTTTCCAAATAAGCCAGCCCATTGAAAACAGGAGCGTGCCTAGAAAAATTTGATGTAAAGACAAGGACAAAGCTGTCATGGCAACAAAAAGAAGCTGCAATGTGATTGCTGTGTCTTTTGCGCAGTCAAGACCTGCAGCGTAGCGCCCAGGTATTTCTATTCCGTGAGCTTCCATGCTTGTATAAAGCCCTTTATTACGAGCTTCTTTCACATGCTGATAAACACTCTTGTCCTCAAAATGAGGAGGATTAGGTGAAGACATGGGAATCAGCTCCTTCTAAGACATGCTGAAGTAGCGAGCACATAGTAAAATGATCTTGGCACGCCACCACTTCTCTTGAGGAATGCATTGAGAGGAGTGGAACACCTATATCTAGAGTGCGTATCCCAACATTTTCAGCAATGAGAGGCCCGAGCGTGCTTCCACCTGGAATGTCGGAGCGGTTTACGTAGGATTGAAAGGGGAGTGAGTTTTTTTGACATAAGCACATAATCTGAGAGACGGAGAGAGCGTCGTTTGCATAGCGTTGATTTGCATTTGTTTTGAGCGCAATTCCCTGTCCAAGTAAGGGAGCGTGATTTAGGTCATATTTTTCTGAATAACAGGGATGAAAAGCGTGGGCTACATCGACAGATACGCAGAAAGAATGTCTCTTACTTTGTATGTACTCTTGCTCAGTACTTCCTGCGCAGAGAAAGATCCTCTTTAATACATCAGAGAGAAAGCTCGGAGGAGAGTGTCTTGTAGAGGAGCCGATTTCTTCATGGTCGCAAAAAATTGCCATTTGAACGGTTTGGCTATCAGATGCCTCTTCAGCTGCAAGCAAAGCTTTTGCGCAAGCATGCGCACTGGAGAGATTGTCTAGACGATACGATGCGATCATTTCTCCTTGCATTCCAAGTCTTCGAGGAGACTCTAAAGGTACTAAAAATAAATCAAAAGCAAGCAATTTTGTAAAATATACATGCTTACGTAGAAGAGTTTCTAAATAGTTTTTCTGCTTTTCAGGGTCATCGATAAGAGTTGCTAATGCGCAGAGATGCTCTTGTTTGTTAATGATGAGACCTTTTTCATTGACTTCTCTATTTAGGTGAATGGCAAGCTCTGGGATGATGAGTGGGGTGTCATCAATAAAAACAAGGGCCTCTTCTATTCTATCTTCTTTTGTTGAATAGACAATTTTTCCGGCAAGCGCTAAGTCTTTCCCAAGCCAGGAATGGAGTATTGGTCCTCCATAGACTTCTGTGGACAGATAGATCGCGTTCTTTTTAAGGTTTTCAGGATGAGGTTTTATTTTGAGGGCCGGGCTATCTGTATGCGAAGCTAAAATCACGCTTCGTTTAGGTTTTGTTTTTGGGAGAACAAATGCGCAAATAGAACCTTCTCTCTCTACAAAATATTTTCCACTTGGAACAAGCTCCCAACTTTCTTCTTCTAGCAAAGGAAGAAAGTCCTGGGCTGCAAAACGATTTCCTAGTTCTCTAGCTGCGTGCCAAGAAGTTGGAGAATTTTGCAGAAAATGCAAAAAATCATCCAGAGTATCAGACATAAGCTCTCCCTATTTTATGAAGGTCGCAACTCTTTCGTCCCATGCATGTATTTATGCAAAACTTCAGGGATCGCAACAGAGCCATCCTCACGTTGATTATTTTCTAATAAGGCTACCATCAGTCTTGAAGTTGCAAGTCCTGAGCCATTTAATGTATGCACAAATTCAGGTTTTTCTTCCTTTTTGCGATAGCGTATCTGGGATCTGCGCGCCTGGAAGTCTGTGCAGTTTGAAACTGAAGATACTTCGTAATACCGATTTTGTCCAGGAAGCCATGCTTCTATATCGATAGTTTTTGTGGCCTGAAATGACATGTCACCTGTAACTAAAAGCATATTACGGTAGTGCAGGTTCAATCCTTGTAAAATTTCTTCCGCGCTTTTCATCATCTCTTCAAATACAAGCTCACTTGTATCAGGGGTCGTAAAAGCAAACATTTCCACTTTATTGAATTGATGTACACGAATAAGTCCACGTTCTTGACTTCCTGCTGCGCCTGCTTCTCTTCGGAAGCAAGGTGTATAGGAGACGTATTTGCGAGGGAGGTCCTTTTCATCGAAGATTTCATCGTAGTGCATGCCATTGATGGCAACTTCTGATGTAGGGATGAGATAAAGCTCGTGATCTTCATCATGGAGTTTAAACACTTGTTTTTCAAATTTCGGAAGTTGGCCTGATCCATATAAAATTTCTGGTTTCGCTAAAAGGGGAGGGATGATTTGAGTGAACCCATTTTTACGATGGATATCGATCATATAATTCAAAAGAGCCCACTCTAACTGAGCCCCTAAGTTCGTATACATAGGCCAGCCGCTGCCAGCTAATTTAGCTCCGCGTTTGAAATCAAAAAGATGGAGCTTTTCATTCAGCTCAACATGATTTTTAAATGGAAATGCGAACTCAGGCTTTTGCTTAAAAGTTTTTACGCAGACATTATCTTTAGGGTCTAAAGAGACTTTACTTCCTTCCATAGGGAGGTTCGGAAGAGATGCCAGTTTATATTCAAAGTCTTTCTCAAGTTCTTTTTGGGATTGATCTAGCGTAGAGATTTTTTCATGCATCCCTTCAGCTTCTTTAAATAGAGCGTCCGCATTTTCCCCTTTTCTTTTTTTTTCGCCGATTTCCTTAGACAGTTGGTTTTTTTTGGCTTTTAACTCTTCCACTTCTGTTTTGATTTGTCGGATTTCTTCATCGAGCCTTACTAAATCAGAAATGTCGATAGTAGGATCCTTAGTTTTTAGCCTCTCTTCCACTGCTTTTGGATCTTTTCTAAGTAATTTAACGTCTAACATAAAAACTCCGGAGTAAACAGGTAACTATATTGTTTTATCATCTAAAAAGTCAATGAAGCTAAGAGCGTTGTATCTTGATTTTTTTATGAATCTCTATCTATGGTGAAAAACATGGATATAAGAGGTTGCAATGAAGGCAAGAGACAAGCTCAAGAAAGGAATTCTTTATATGGGACTTTCTTCCGTGAGCATAGCCCTCCTTAGTTTGTTTATTAAGCTTGGAATAAGCTATGACGAGATAGCTCTTCTTGTTTTCCTGCGTTTTTGCCTTCCTTTTGTTCTTCTCATTCCTTTAGCCTTTTATAAAAAAATCCTTTCACTTGCGACACTCAATCAGGAATTTCGTAAACAGCTGGTTCGGGGAAGTGTTGTCTGCGTAAGTCAGTATTCGTTTTTCTTTTACCTAACAAAGGCCACTTTGCTCGATGCGAGTATGATCTACAATTTGGGAATGATCTTTATTGTTCTGATCATGAGGTTTTTCTATAAGCATGCAGTTTCTAGTGGTTTGTGGATCGCGCTTATTATTTCCTTTTTAGGGACTGCGCTCATTTTAAAGCCCGATAAGGGGATATTTGATTGGTACAGTTTTATAGGTCTTATTTCGGCCATTTCTATGGCAATTTCTCAAGTCATTTATAGTGGCCATGCTGGGAAAGGGGATACATTTAAAAATATGTTTTACTTTTTGCTTGTGCCTTCTTTGATTACGGCTGTGATCTTTTTTGGCTCCAAATTCTTTAAAGGGTCTTCTTTTTCTGAATTGGAAGGCGTTCTTTTTGAAGAAAACCCTTATAGATGGCTTTATGTGTTTGGGATTGCCTTTTGTAGCATCTCAATTCAATCTCTTCGAGGAAGGGCCTATTTCTATGCGAGCCCAGCTACTTTGGCCCCCATCATGTATGTCGCAATCATGTTTGCGGCTTTTTTTGATTATGCGGTATTTCACAAAGTGCCTGATTTTGTTACACTTGTTGGAGTCGTCTTGATTGTCTTTGGCTCTCTGC
>JABEVM010000171.1 GCA_013041585.1 Chlamydiota bacterium | reverse complement strand
TTTCTTATCGAGATCTATGGCAATTTTTTCGAAATAGATACTTCCCATTGGAGTAAAGGTCACGTTGCGTAGATAGGGTTTAATCAGGCAAGCGGAAGAGGAGTAGAAAATAGGCGCTGCTGGCATGGAGTTCATAAATTCTTCTTCTGCTTCTTCTAAGACTAAAGCCCTCTGATGAGGATTTTTTTGGTGGGTTGATTTTTCTAAAAGTTGAATAAAACTTTGGCTTTCCCAGTGCGGGAAATTTTTTTGAATCGTTTTATGCTTAAATCGTTCTAAGAAATTCATGGGATCAAAATATTGAGCAAAAAGAAAAAACTGTCCGAGCTGATAATTGCCTCTAGCAAAACTATCTAAAAGAACTTTGGAATGGGAGTGCTCTAATTTCACTTTCACGCCAAGGGTTTTAAGCCATTGTTGTTGCAAAGTTTGCGCAATCAAATGATTTGTTGCAGCAGCGCTATAGGAGTAGGTAAGTCCTTGTAGATCGTGCAGGGTAATCCCAAGCTCTTGCATGCCTTTTTCTAATAAGGATTTTGCCATGTTATCATCGCCATCAACAAAAAACGACCTATCATGTTTTCGAAGAATGGGAGGGATAAGGCCGGTGGCTATTTGCTCTCCAAGCTGGGTAACATGGGATGTGATTTCCTTTCTATGAATTGCTAATGCGAAAGCTTTACGCATATTTAAATTGGAAAAAGGAAATGCTTCTGTATTAAAAATACAAAGCATTGTGCCTGCAGCGGGAAGGTTATGAAATTGCTTTTTTCTGGAGATGCTTGCTAAGGCATCTGCGGGAAGATGAGATGTTGGGGCTCCAATGATATCGAGCTCACCTTTTTCGTATAAATGGAGGGCTGATGATTCATCACCGACCATGAGCATTTTAATGCCATCTAGATCAATAGTGTCTTTTTTTGGATAATAAGGGTTTTTTTTGACATAAATTTCATCATCATGTTTCCAAAGAGAAAGTTGAAAAGGTCCATTACTAATCAAATCTTGCTTTTGACTGGAGGAAAGATTTAAGCCATTCATGCTTTGATGCGCCGGAAAGAAAGTGCAGAAGGTAAGAAGCTGTAAAAAATGAGGGGTTGACTCTTTGAGAGTAACGCAGAGTGTTTTCTCATTTTTGGCTATGACGCCAACTTCATCTAATGGCACTAATCCTTTTTTAGCTTCTTCTGCATTGAGTATAGGATAAAAAAGATGGGCATTTACAGCAGGGAAAGAAGGGTCTAAAACAGCTTTCCATGATCTTTCATAATCATAAGCAGTTACAGGCTCTCCACTGGACCACATAGATGTTTCTATGGTGAATGTATATGTTTTTTTATCTTCAGAAATCTCTATAGATGAACAACCGGACAGTTCTATGCCACCTTGCGGACTTTGTTTGCACAGTCCTTCAAAAAGGATAAAATCCACTAGACAAGAGGTTAAATCTCCCGCTTTTCTTGGATCAAGAGTTGTAGGTTCTCTTGTAAGATTAATACGAAGTATTTTTTCTTTGGGGTATTTCTGCTCAGGACTTTGACAAGAAAAACAAAAGACAAGGGAGCATAGGAGGAGAAAGTTGCAAAGGGGATAAAGGAAGAAAGCCACCATATGTATTAAAGAAGCAGAAGGTGTTATAAGCCTTCTGCTTCTTCCTAGAAATTATTCTTTCATTGATAAGAGAAATTCTGCATTACTGTTTGTCTTTTTCAAACGTCCGATCAGAAGATTCATCGCATCTAATGGAGCTAGATCTGCAAGAGCTTGTCTCATTAGATAAATTTTCTCGAGTTCAGTTGGATGATACAAGAGATCTTCTTTACGGGTACCGCTCTTAATGATGTCGATCGCCGGGAAAACACGTCTGTCAGCGAGTTTGCGATCAAGGACCAGCTCCATGTTGCCCGTACCCTTAAACTCTTCGAAAATAACCTCGTCCATACGAGATCCTGTATCGATTAAAGCTGTGGCAATGATAGTGAGGGAACCGCCATTTTCAATATTACGTGCAGCACCAAAAAATCTTTTTGGTTTGTGCATAGCGTTTGCATCGACACCACCAGAAAGGATTTTTCCAGAATGTGGTTGTACGGTGTTATACGCTCTAGCAAGTCTCGTCAAGTTGTCTAGCAAGATCACAACATCATGGCCGTACTCAACAAGACGTCTTGCCTTTTCAATCGCCATTTCGGCTACTTGAACGTGTCTTTCAGGTGGTTCATCAAAGGTAGAAGAAACGACTTCCCCTTTAACGATACGGATCATGTCGGTCACTTCTTCCGGTCTTTCATCAATCAGAAGAACAATTAACACGATTTCAGGGTTGTTAGTTGCAATCGCGCTTGCGATATTCTGTAAAATAATCGTTTTACCTGATCTCGGAGGAGCTACAATCAAAGCTCTTTGCCCTTTTCCAATCGGGGCTGTGAGATCTAATACACGAGTTGTTAGACGGTCCTTTGTGGTTTCCATTACCAAACGCTCATCAGGATAGAGGGGGGTAAGGTTTTCAAAAAGGATACGCTCTTTTGCTTTTTCAGGAGAAATGTTGTTGATCTTTTCTACTTTGAGAAGAGCGAAGTATTTTTCTTTATCTTTTGGAGAACGGATTGTTCCATATACGGTATCTCCTTTTTTCAAATCGAAGCGACGGATTTGCGCTGGAGATACATAAATGTCTTCAGCAGAAGGGAGATAGTTGTAGTTTGGAGAGCGTAAAAATCCAAATCCATCAGGCAGGACTTCTAATACGCCTTCTCCTACAAGAACTTCACCCGGTTTTTCTGATTTAGCCTTTACGATTTCAAAAACAAACTGCGATCTGGCTAGAGCACCAAGATTCTTTAAACCTATGTGTCTTGCAAATTGGTTCAATTGATCGATGTTCATTCGTTGTAAATCGGAGATCTTCGTAATCGTTTCCGTAGGATGAGTAGATTCCGGAGAAGATAGATGGCTTTTGTCACTATCGGATTCATGCAAATTTTGCGTTGTATCTTCTTGATTCATAATAAAAATGAAGCTCCTGTTAAATTGAAACTAGTGATGGAATGAGTTTTATCACAGAGTTTTTTAGATTTTCCAAATCGCCGTTATTCTCAACGATATAATCAGCTCTTTTGGCTTTTATAGATATGGGTAGTTGTCTAGACATTCTTCGCTCATATTCCTCTTTTCCATAAGAGGTATTTTTCATAAACCTTTGACTAGCGATGTTCTCATCGCTGACAACGGTAATTACGCTATCGTAATAATCTTCTGCTTGTATTTCATACAATAAGGGTATTTCCACAACAAAAAGAGGAACGCTCTCCGATTTGCTAGCTTGCATGTAACGTTTATTTATTTCCTCAAGAGTGGAGGGATGTAACAATTTTTCAAAATCCAGTAGTTTTTTAGGATCGGAAAAAACTTTTTCCGCAATTTTTTTTCGATCGAATTGACCATTGACTATAACATCAGAGCCTAACAACCTAGCGATTTTATGTCCTAAATCTGTCTTTGTGGATAATAGCTGGTGTACAATTTCATCCGCATTTACAACGCAGGCTACACCGTGATTTTTCAGAATTTGGCAAACAGAAGATTTGCCACAGGCTAATCCACCTGTTATGGCTACTTTCTTCAAAATTAGCATTCCCCCCAATTTTTGCCAACCGAAATATCTACGACTAAGGGAACTTTTAAAGAAAAGACATTTTCCATAATTCTTTTTACAATCTTTGAAACTTCCTCGATCTTTTCATCGGGAATTTCAAATAAAAGTTCATCATGAATTTGTAAAATCATAAAGCCTAAATCGGGGCGTTTTTTGAGGATTTCGTCTATTTGAATCATTGCAATTTTAATTAAATCAGCCACAGTACCCTGTAGAGGTGTGTTCACAGCTAGCCTTTCAGCCGCGCCTCGAATCATAGGGTTTTTGTTGTTGATTTCTGGGATAGGCCTTTGTCTGCCCGTCATAGTCACCGACCTTCCCGTTTTTCTAGTATTTTCTTTACATAAGTCTAAAAATTCTTTGACTTTCTTATAACGAGAAAAATAGGTTTCAATAAACTTGGCGGCTTCCTTAAAACTCATAGAAAGACCCTGTGAGAGACCAAAAGCTTGTTGCCCGTATAAAATTCCAAAATTTACCGCTTTAGCCTGATGCCGCATTTCTGAGGTTACCTCTTGCAGTGGGACATCAAAAACAAGAGATGCAGTGTAGGCGTGAATGTCTTCGCCTGCATTGAATGCTTTCAGAAGAGATGGATCTTCGCTTAAATGAGCTAAAATCCGCAGTTCAATTTGAGAATAGTCTGCGGAGAGAAAGCTCCAATCCTTTTTTTGAGGTTTAAAAGCTTCCCGTATTTTTTTCCCTTCCTTGGATCTGATCGGAATGTTTTGCAGGTTCGGATTTTGACAAGAAAGCCTTCCTGTTGCCGCAACTGATTGGTTAAATGTACAATGTATTCGATGGGTTTTTGGATTGATCTGTGTAGGCAGGACGTCGATATAGGTTGAGCGTAGTTTTTCTAGAGTGCGGTACTCTAAAATTTCTTCTACAATCGGAGACTCATCTTTAAGATCCTCAAGAACGTCTGCGCTAGTAGAGAAGCCGGTTTGTGTCTTTTTTGGTGGCTTAAGCCCCAATTTTTCAAAAAGGACCACGCTTAATTGTTTAGGCGAATTGAGGTTAAAGGATTCTCCGGCTAGATGATAAATCTTGTTTTGCAAAGTTTCTAAAGTGGCTGATAGTTCTGTGGACATCTCTTCTAGTTTATGCTTGTCCACAAAAATTCCTGTTCTTTCCATAGAAAGCAAAACGGGAAGAAGAGGAAGTTCTATCTTTTCTAATACATCAGAAAGACCCTCTTCCTTAATTTTCCTTTGGAAAAGATCTTTGAGACGGCATGTATAGTCCACATCTTCGCAGCAGTAGGTGGAAACTTTTTCAATTTCTACCTCTTGCATGCCGATCTCTTTTTTCCCTTTTCCAATTAGGTCAGAGATAGGGATTTTTACTTTCCCAAAGTTCTCTAAGCTTAAATCATCGAGATTATGCCGTTGGTTATGCGGGCTCAGAATATAGGAAGCAAGCATAGTATCAAAACAGATGTTTACAGGAGAGATGCCTTCGTTTAGCAAAACATGGAGATCATACTTAATATTATGTCCGTAGATACTGGTATGCTTGTTTTCAAGTAACAGTTTTAAATGGGTGAGGATTGTATCTCGAGATAGTTTTCCATTTAAGGGAATGTACCAAGCCTCTTTAGGATGCATTCCAATTCCAACGCCAACTAAACTGGCTTGCATAGGCTGAATATCTGTAGTCTCTGTATCCACGCACAACTCTTTTGCGTGTGAAAGTTTTTGGCATAGCTCATGTAAAGATTTCTCTTCTTCAACAAGTGTATAAGAAACAGGTTCTTCTTTCTGTGCATGACTTTTTTCCATGATAATAGAAGAAGAATCAAGTTCTTTGAGAAGAGAATTGAAATGCATTTCTTTGTAAAATTTTTTAAGTCTTTCCACATCATGAGGAATGAGAGCATAAAATTTCTCATCTTCAGGGACGGGTACATCAGTATGAATTGTGGCTAACTGTTTGCTAAGTAGTGCGATTTCTTTGCTTTCTCGAAGAATTTGTTGTTTTTTCTCTCCCGGAACTTGTTCTGGATGGGCTAAGAGATTTTCTAATGTTCCAAATTTCTGTAAAAGTTGCGAAGCAGTTTTTGGACCAAATCCTTCTATGCCTGGAATGTTATCGGAGGCATCTCCCATAATTGCTAAATAATCAACAATTTGCTCTGTTTTTACACAAAAAAGTTCTTCTACTTTTTTTTCATCGATGAGCAGGTTGTCTTTGCTTGGATTAATTACAAACGTGGATTTATTGACGAGTTGACAGAGGTCTTTATCGCCGGTGATGATGTAAGTAGTTGCATCTTGAGTTTGAGCCCATTTTACCACGCTTCCTATTGTATCATCGGCCTCTACTCCTTCAATCCAAAGATGGGGGAATTCTGCAATCTTACAAAATTCGATAGCTTGCTGCAATTGAAAAACCAAATCATCGGGCATAGGCTTTCGATGGCTTTTATATTCAGCATAGATAGCGGTTCTTTTTTGTTTGTTGCTCGGCCCGTCAAATATAATGCATAAATGCGTTGGATGAAAATCTTTAATCACTTTGTGGATGCTGCGAATAAAGCCGTAGAGCGCGTTCGTGGATTGCCCTTTGGGATTGGTCATCGGCCCAATCGCGTAATAAGATCGGAAAAGAATGTTGAGAGCGTCGACAAGATAAATGGTTTTCATGGATTTGATTTTGGTGCAAAAGACCCTTTTCTGGAAAGAGAAAAGGGTCCGTAAAGATTAGGGAGCGGGTGTTGTTTCAGGTTGGTAAAGAAATAAAACTTTTCCACTAAGCTCGGGGTTGTAGTTAGGACCTAAGTCTAGAGTATGGGTCACTTTCCCTTTTAATAATGAGTTATTTGCTTGTAAATCTCCAAAAAAAGTATGAGGAGCTCGCACTTTAAACACCTGGTATGTTTGCCCTTCTTGAATTCCGCTTGCAGCAAGGAGTTCTTTTAAGGTTTTTTTATACGTACTGTTTCCATCATCGATGAGTCCCGCGGCTTCCGCTTCTGCTCCAGTAAAAATTTTTGCTCCGTATGTGTTAATGAGCAGACTTTTTGTTACTTTGGGTCTTGCTGCCACAACTGTATCTACAAATCGATTGTATTCTGCGTCCATGCTAGGTTTCACAAAATCTCCTTCATCAGGCTTCCAGGTGCGAAATGGATTTAAGGCGTCTTTATCTTTCCCTTCGCTAAGAGTAAGAGCTTGCACACCTAGTTTGTCCATTGTACCTACATAGTTGAACATGGGACCCATACGGACTCCAATGTTGCCATATATGGTATAAGGAGAAGTATTAATTTTATCTGCTGCGCTGGCTATGTACACCCCGGCTGAAGCGCAGAGATCTTCTACATAGACATAAACGGGTATTTTCATTTTAGCTTTATATTCATTTAAAGCGTCATATATGCATGCCGCATCATAGGCAAGTCCACCAGGGGTGCTCACATGGAGAAGAAGACCCTTGACTCTATCATGCAAACTCTCTTGCGTGTCGTCTAAACTCGCTTGAATTTTCTCATAGGATAAATCTCCTAGTCCAACCATTCCAACAATATCGATGCATAAAATGACTGGAGTATTAGGTGCCTGCAGGGTTCTTTGTCCGTTCGCATCATAGCCAACGATGTATTCAGCTTTTTCTGGGACTATGGGGGAAGTAGAAAAAGCTCCCATAGCAAGCATGATACAAAAAATGGCCGCAAAAATTCCGATAATAGCTGCAAAGCAAGCAAAAAAAGCTCGTATGGCCCCTACAAAAACTGATTCGCGAGTAAAGTGCATAGAATTCCTAAAAAAATAAATGATATCATAATCATGATCTTAGAAAAGATTCTTTTTTTGATCCAGCAATTAGAAACTTTATTTTGAATAAGTTTTTCTAATAGCAATTTTATGTTAGTATGTTATCGTAAAACAAAGCAACCTTCCAAGAGGAATTTGGATATGGAAAATTTATTTTTTCAAGAGATGTGGATTGTAGAAATTGCACTTGGCTTTGCCATTTTACTTCTTGTGCATTTCGGTCTCAAGATACTGATTCGCTACTTTCGTAAACATTTTTTTTCAAATCTTCCTGATTGGTGGAAAAAAATCGATCATATCGTAGAGCTCCCCATCAAATTTCTGCTTGGAATCCTAGGGTTTTCTTATGTAAACGATGTTGTAGGTCATCGATTTGGGTTTATGGCTGCTTTAAATTATGTTGCACCCTTTAGGAATGCGGCTCTTGTTATCTGTATTTCCTGGATTTTTCTACGCTGGAAAAAAGAGGCTGAAAAAAGTCGCTATAACAAGTTAATCGATCCTAATATGGCTCAGATGCTGAGTAAGTTCATTTCCGCGCTTATCCTCGTGATTACAGCGATGATTATATTACAGGTCTTAGGACTCAATATAGTGCCTCTTTTAGCCTTTAGCGGTATCGGGGCTGCAGCAGTGGCTTTAGCGGGTAAGGATGTCATTGCGAACTGGTTTGGAGGTCTTGTCCTTTTTATTCAACGTCCGTTCAAGGTCGGCGACTTGATTTTCTTATCAGAAAAAAATATTGAAGGGGTTGTCGAAGAAATAGGTTGGTATGCAACTGCCGTCCGCGACAGAGAAAAAAGACCTCTGTATCTTCCTAACGCTCTTTTCTCTTCCCTAATTGTAATCAATATGTCCAGAATGTCTCACAGACGAGTATATGAAACCATTCGACTTCGTTTTGAAGATATTTCTTTAATCTCCACAATTACCGATGAAATAAAGAGAATGCTGCTCACGATACCTACTATCGATGCGAATGTGCCTATGACGGTTTCTTTATTTTCATTTGGAGAATATTATTTACATCTTCTTATCGATGTATATTCGCTTGAAACAAGACATGATAAGTTTTTAGTGGTAAAGCAAGAAGTGCTGCTACTTGTTCATGAAATTTTAACAAACCATGGAGCGGCTTTAGCAGTAGATAGCCTTAGCCTTGCTACCACTTCTATTGGTTCCTCGCCCGATTTGCTGTAGATTTGCGGATTCTCATTTGAAATAATTCCACGAAGACTAAGGCTCCGGAGAATATAAAAAAGGCATAGAGATACCACGGGAAACCGATTTGAAGTGTGATTCCAATCAAGGTCAAGAATTGGACAGCTGTGGTAATTTTACTCCATTTTACAGAAGAAAACTCATGAGTATTCCAATGGCCAGAAAGACCTAAATAAATGGCAAAAACGCATAAAGAAAAGTCTCTTGCGATCATAGCGCAGGCTTGCCAAGTCTCAATTTTATGTTCGAATAGCAAAATCCCTAGAATAAAAAATACAAAAAATTTATCCATCGCAGGATCGAGAATTGCGCCGAATTGAGTTGCTGAATTGTGCTTTCTAGCGAGGTAGCCGTCGATACTATCTGTCAGCATTGCCAAAATAATTACAGCAATACGGAGGGATGTGTTTTCTATTAAAAACAAAAAGGCTAAGGGCGCTCTAGAAAAAGACAATCCATTTGATAAGCTGATCATATTCGATAAAATTTTAACTTTGTTTTTTTATAAATCATAACGAAGTTATTCTACTAGTGAAGTTATGCGGTTTTTGCTTTTTCTTTTGTGCCACAAGACCGCAGACACCACAACTAGGGTAACAGAAAATAGGATAATATTGAAAATCTTAAGATGGCTATAGATAATCTGGTAATTGTGTCCAAGAGTATAGAAGATAAAAAAGGATGAGCTACTCCATACAAAGCAAGCTAGGAGGTCTCTTAGCATAAACTTCTTAAAGCTCATTTTACTGATCCCGGCGGTCATGAATAGGCAATTTCTAAATCCAAATGGGATAAATCTTCCAAGTAACAAAGTCCAAAAACCATGTTTTTCATAAAATGTTTTTATCTTTTCCATTCTAGCTGGAGGCATTGCCTTTGCAAACCATCTGATTTTGGAGAATCTGTCGCCGAGTAAGCCGCCAACCCAATAGGCTATCCATGCTGATAGGTAGGCTCCTATGAAGATTGATAGGAATAAAGGGATTGCATTTTTGGGGACGACGGTAGCTGCTAAAACAGCGCCGATAATAGTTAAAATATCTAAACTGAAAGGGATATTGAACCCAGCAAGCAAAATACAGACAAAGATGATCCAGTGTGCCTGTTCTGCGTGATTTACGATCCAACTAAAAATTGTTTCCATAGATATATTAGATTTTAGGTAGAGGTCTTGCTAATCGCTAAGGTAGGCTCAAAGACGGGGGTGTCTTCTCGGTCCTGAGGTTTTGGAGTGTCAGTTGGAGAAGTAAGTTGTGTAAATTGTTTGCCCAAAGATTTAACTGCAATGACCCAGGCCCCAATTGCGACAAGAAGTATGGTAGCCACGTAAGGTGTACTTAGAGAGACCGTTCCAAATACCATAAGCAGGGATTGGTGGATAAGGGATCCGCCTGATTTTCCAAGACGAGATCCAACTCCATCAATGGCTGCTTTTCCTTTTAATTTTGATTCTTGGTTAAGAGGTACAAAAGCAAGTTCTTTTGTTGCATCAAACACTGTATATTTGGATGCTCTAGCTAAACTGTTTTGCATCGACCCGAAAAATACGCTGATCGCTAAAGGAGAGAATCCGAGTATCCCTGCGATAGCATGGGCGAAGCCGAAGTCTCGGAAGAGGAGAAATGAGAAGAATCCGACGCTTGTAACTAATAAAATCACAGGAGAAATCATTGCTGTTGTCGTCCAGCTGAATTTTCGAATCAAATTTCCTGAAATAAACAAGGATGTGAGGGTTGCTATGACCCCAACCGCTGTCATTACCTGTCCCATATAGGCGTTAAAGTCGCTGGGGTTTGGATAGAGTTCTTTCACTTGATCTTTCCAAACAACTTCTACTAAGTTGATCACGATATTGTACATGATGACAATCACCGCGATGCAAATTAAATATTTAGATTTTGCTAAATAGGCGAAATTCTTCCTCAGGCCCATTTTAATTTTGGAAGGCTCTCGGAGTGATGTTCCGTCTTCTTGGATTGAGTTATATCCAAATCCTTGCTTATGCAACCTTCTAAATAAGTAAATACAAAGAATGCCTGAAAGGATGACGATGCAATTAAGAAAGACAACCGATTGGCCCCATGCATCCGTTCCAAATGGCAAGCTTGCATTAAAGGTGTGATGCGACAATATGGATGAAACAAGGCCTGAAATAATACAGGCTAAGTTAGCGCCAACTCCTAAAAGACCATAGAAACGCTTTGCATCTTTGACGGAAGTAACTTCATTCGCAAATCCCCAGAAGAGCACTGTCATCATAATCGTACTCCACATCTCTGCCATAATGTAGAAGATAGTGAAAATCCAATTACGGAACATGGCAATAAGCCCTTTGAATCCTAGGGGGAGCACCTCTTGGAGCTTATCCGCAAGAGTATGAGGATGAAGAGTATCTTGAAGGGGATAGAGAACAAAAGTAAAGATGAGGAAAAAGCCTAAAAATAAGCTCATCATGACATAGAAAATTTTCTCTCTGCTTAGCTTGTTCGATAACCTAGTGAAAAGGAGGGTCATGAGCAGAGCAAAGGGAAGAATAGCCCAAACTTTGATGAATGGTATAGCTTCAGCTCCAGATGATCTGGCAGTTACAACCATGGCGTCTTTGGAAGCTTTTAGAATATTATAATTAAAACAGATCAAAAAGAATATAAGCAGCATGGGCACAAATTTTTTGAGCTCGACTTTATGTATGGGCCAAAAAAATGTGCGTAAAGTACTAAATTCCTTACTAGAAGACATAAATTGCCAGGGTTGTTAAATGGCGCACGGCGCTATTTAAAGTACATCCATGAAATTTGTATGAAAGTCGATTTTATTATATCGATTTTATCTTATTTGACAACCCTTGTTTTATTAAGAAATTCTTTGCAATTACTAAGAATTTTTTGATTTAATTTGTATTTCAGTCTAAAACGCTCTGCCCTAACGAGATGGCCCGTCGCTAAGCGCGTCAATTCCGGGGAGATGACCGTATTCAATATATTCGAGTGAGGCTCCGCCTCCTGTCGATAAATGAGCGAAACGAGGGCCTAAATTCATCCCATTAATCGCAGCTACCGAATCCCCTCCACCAACGATTGTTTTTGCAGGAAGCTCACTGAGTGTTTGAGCAATGGCTTGCGTGCCTGCTGCGAAATTCGGGAATTCAAAGACCCCTAAAGGACCATTCCAAAAAAAAGTTTTTGCATTTGTAAAATGTTTTTTCCAATCTTTTATCGTTTCAGGTCCAATGTCCATCCCCTGCCAGTGAGCAGGGACTCCTTTTTCCACGGCGATGCATTTTCTCTCTGCATCATTAGAAAACTGATTCGCTATAATAATATCTTTAGGAAGAGAGAGGATAATATTTTTTTGTTTGCATTCCTCTAAAAAATTTCTTGCAGTCTCTAAGGAGTCGTTTTCACAAATGGAGTCTCCGATTGGAATTCCTTGAAGCTTAAAGAAAGTATACGCCATACCTCCTCCTAAAAAGATTCCATCTACTTTTTTTAGCAAAGAGGAGAGAACTCCAATTTTTGAGGAAATTTTGGCTCCTCCAACAATGGCGTAGAAAGGTCTCTTTGGACTCGTAAGAAGTTCTACGAATGCATCGATCTCTTTTTGCATTAAAAACCCAGAAGCTGCTTTTTGCGGAAAAAATTTAGCAATGGTAGCAGTAGAAGAATGCTCTCTATGGGCAGTCCCAAAAGCGTCGTTAATATAAATATCACCGAGCTCAGAGAGTTGCTTTGCAAAAGAAGGGTCTTTCTCCGGTTTTTCTTCTGCCTCATGAAAACGAAGATTTTCGAGAAGGAGAACTTGCCCGGGTTTAAGAGATGCAGCTAGTTTTTTAGCTTCTTCTCCTACGCAATCTGTAGAAAATAACACAGGTTTTTGGAGAAGTTTAGAAAGAGTATCTACGCAAATTTTAAGAGAGAATTTTGGATCTACTTTTGCTTTCGGTCTTCCTAAGTGGCTCATTAAGATTACGCTTGCGCCATTTTTTAGAAGATACTCAATGGTCGGGAGAGACTCCTTAATCCGAGTTGCATCAGATATGGTTCCATCAGAATTAAGCGGTACATTGAAATCAACTCGTACGAGCGCTTTTTTATTTTGCACAGATAGATCTTGAATACGAAGCTTATGCATAGTTTTTCCAGCTTATAAATTTGGGAAGAAAGCAATTGTTTTATCAAAAAGTGTAAGGAGATGAGGCAAAAATTACAATAGGTAATGTGTGGGTAATCAAGGGCTATAAAAAACTATTGATATAAGTCATTCTTTGCTACAATTAATGCAATCTTAATAAAAAAGGTTTTAAAAAATGAATTCTATAAGAGATGCTTACCAGATTTTGCAAGCCAATGCTTCTAGCGAGGTATTCACTAACCTCAGACAGTCCATTACTCCTCTCGCACTTGCAGGAAATCTTTCGAATGAAGTAGCTCCATCTATCTGGAATAGAACCGCCAATTTTTTTTCTATGACTGGAAAGGCTTTTTTATTTTTTACAAACGCTGCTTTATTAGAAAAATCTTACGGAATCCTAAAAGAGAATTATGCGCTTATTCAGCTAAATTCCGATTACCAACATAAGCTTTTTTTAGCAGCGAAAGCAGCAGGGCAATTTCTTGAAACCTTTTTACCTGTTTTTGATGTTACCTATTCTCTTGCGAATCGCTACATTGTGAATATTCCGTTTTTAGGTGTTATCTTAGATGGAGCAAAAGTTTTATATGCTATTTCCCCTGGCGTCTTAGCAGTAAGTGATGGAGAAAAAGAAGTAGATAGAGCTTTGAGACAATTTTGTGAATTAGCATCCAAAGATTTCTCTGGAGATCCGTTAAAAAATGAGAGAGATCTA
>JABEVM010000170.1 GCA_013041585.1 Chlamydiota bacterium | reverse complement strand
TTTCTATGGTACTTTTGGTCCTTATCCAGGAGAAAATATCCATCCGAGCCTCTTACCTGCTAATCAAGCACGAGCAAGCTTGAGAACGGAATTTTTTTCTATGAAAAAAGAAGTTCGAGAAATTTTTTCGCAAACATCTCTTCAAGCTGGGTGTGAAAAAGCCTGGGCGATTTTTTTAGGGATTGGAAAAAGTTTTGTTCTTCATTTATCACCCGATTTTGGAACTTCAGAAGTCTATAACACAGTTGATGAAGATCCAGATCATCCGATGCTGGGTATGGGAGAGCGTTTTTCTTGCAGTCAAAAATTGATGGATGCTTTGAAAGCATATCTTCCTGCGCATCATGCGGAGCTTCCGCCGCAAGTAACTTTTGCAATTGTTCCGAAGGGCTCTTCTGAAGGACCTTCCGTAGGGGGTAAATCTTTTGATGAATTGCAAAATGGGATTTGTGATTTGCTTGAACGTAGGATAGATGCAATCATAACTGCAAAGTACAAGATTACTCTTCTTGAGCCTTCTGGGACAAAATCACTTAGTTTTAAGAAAACCGATTTTCCGATTCAAATTTGGACTCATTTAAATCGAGTCGAAGCGCTACGAGGGTCTTTGCAAGTTGATGAACGAGATCTTCCAAAGTTTGCTTTTGGAAAAACTAGGGAGACTTTAGAGGATAGAATTACCGTTCTGAAGAACGCTCAACATCAAGAAACGGAAATAGGGAAATTGCAAAGAGAGATTGAAGCAAGTCAGAAGTCTATCTTAGAAAAGACTGGTAAAATAGAAAAAGTAGGAAAGGACAAGCAAGCACTTGTGGACAATATGCGTATTCCGCAGCTGCAAAAGACTAACGCTATTGCTGCAAAAGAGAGAGAAATAACCAAGTTAGAAGAAGAGAAGAAGTCTTTTGAAGATGGATTGCCAGGGCTTTTAGCAACCCTTGCTCAAAAAGAACAAGAATTGGCCCGTTTTAAGGATGAGAATGCTAGCTTCCTCCCTACTTCCTATCTTTTGCCTACTTTCCAAATTGGGGTAGAATTTACAGATTCAGCAGGTAGTTCTGTTTACAAGAGATATTCTGCAGGAGGACATATTCTTACAGGGGACTCAGACATAGCCTATAGAAACGATGTTCACTTGGCTTATAAAGGAATCAACTTTTAAAAGAGGCTAAAATCTCTTGCCGTCTTTTTGGGCTAGCTCTTTGATTCTTGCAATAAGAGGATCAAAGCCGAGTACATTCATCGCGGAAATTTCAAAAAGAGTAGAAGGATCAAAAGGATATTTTTCACGAAACGCTTTTGCATTTTCTTCTGCATCATCCATGTCGATTTTGTTGAGAACGACAAGAAATGGCTTTTGCAGCATTTCTTCGCTGTACAATTTTAGTTCATTGCGTAGCACTGTAAAATCTTCAAAAGGATCTCTGACTTCTTGTCCTGAAATGTCGATGATGAAAACAAGAACTGATGTGCGTTCTACGTGTTTTAGAAATGATAATCCTAGACCTCGATTATCATGCGCATCTTTAATGATTCCTGGGATGTCGGCTACAAGAACGCGAGAGAAGTCATCAAATTGAATGAAGCTGAGGTTAGGATGCAATGTAGTAAATGGATAGGGGGCGATTTTTACTTTTACGTGTGTGATTTTTGATAAGAAAGTAGATTTACCTGCGTTAGGCATACCAACTAAACCAACATCTGCAATCAGTTTAAGCTCAAGGTGAATTTCTCTGCTTTCTCCTGGAGTTCCTTCTGTACAGGTATTAGGAGCTTGGTTTGTCGGAGATTTAAAAGTATCATTCCCTTTACCGCCTTTGCCGCCTTTGCAGATAATGACTTTCTCTTTATCTTCCGTGCAATCGTAAAGAATTTCTTTTGTCTTTGCGTCTCTGACTATTGTGCCGCAAGGAATATCTAAAACGAGATTTTTTCCGCTTCTGCCTTGTCTTAGATTCGCTCCACCTGCATGACCGTTTTCCGCAACAATAATACGTTGGTTACGATAGCTTTCTAAGGAAGGGATTTGCGTATTTACGCGGAGAACAATAGAAGCGCCGTTGCCTCCGTTTCCGCCGCAGGGTCCGCCTTTCGGAATAAATTTCTCCCGAGTCCAGGCGACTACGCCATTTCCTCCGCTACCAGCGGTAAGTGATATTGTTGTTTCATAGATAAACATAATTTCTCAAACAAAGTTTTCTAAAACGGGTTTTCAAAAAAAAGCAATGTCACAAAACAAGTATTCTATGACATTGCAAAGAGGTTGGTATTCTTAAGCGATGGGGAGTACGGATACGTAAGTGCGCTGCGATTTGCGATAAGCTACGATTCCATCTATGAGTGCAAAAATAGTGTCATCTCTTCCAAGACGAACGTTTTTCGCAGGATGCCATTTCGTGCCACGTTGACGAACGATAATACTTCCAGCTGTTACAAATTGTCCACCTGTTGCTTTAATTCCCAAGCGCTGAGAATTAGAATCACGACCGTTACGGGTAGATCCCTGACCTTTCTTATGTG
>JABEVM010000169.1 GCA_013041585.1 Chlamydiota bacterium | reverse complement strand
GTTAGGCTCCTCTGTCCCCATTTGGCAAAAAATTCTAGCTGTTTTTTCTCATTGTCGATAAAAACAAGAAATGGGAGTGGCTGCATGGATTATTCAGGCTTTAACATGTTTGATGGGATTGTCTACATTAATCTGGACCATCGAAAAGATCGGAAGAAAGAGCTACTAGCCGAATTGAACCGGCTCCAGGTTCGTAAGGAAAAAATTCATCGGATCAATGCTTTTTACGATTCTTTGAATGGACACAGAGGGTGCGCTCTAAGCCATTCTAAAGCTATCGAATTTGCTATTCAAAAAAAGTGGAAAAACGTCTTGATTTTAGAAGATGATTTCACAGCGACCAAGACAATCGAAGAAATCAATCCAATTTTAGAACAGTTTACTCAAGATCTAAAAAATGACTGGGATGTTTTCCTGATCGGGGGAAATATCAGATCTTATGAACCAACTCAGTTTGAGAGAATAAGAAGAAGTCTATCAGCTACCTGCGGCCACGCCTATGTAGTGAATTCTCATTACTTTGAAAAGTTGAAAATTCTTTTTCTATCTGCCTATGATCTCATGCAAAATGATTTTTTCTTTTTTCATTCGCGTTCGAATGCTTTCGATCAGAGGTGGGATGTTTTGATGCAACAAGACCGCTGGTATTTCATTGAGATTTTTGCTCAACAGAGAGTCTCATATAGTGATATCGAGCTAAGGGATAAAGATCGTAGATATCGACAGCATTTTGATTAAAGGAAATTTTTAGAGGACAAACAGAGCGTATTTTGACTGTAGCGAAGAAGAATTAAGTCAAATTTTCTTTAGAATTCCTCCTTCGATTTATGCTAGAAAGAAAATTTTAACCAAGATATGATAGGTCTTGGGCAGCTTAACTTTTCATTTCTGGAACTCATGAAAAAACCAAGTAAAAAATCTCAGACGCCAGCATTCATGCATTTTTCTGCAGGAAAGTACTTGGGCGATTTTTCCATCGTTCAAGAAAAATTTCCCTATCTAGATGAGATTTTTGAACATTTTTATACAGAAGAGTTTGTAGCATTAAATGATCGTCAAAAGAATGAGAAAGTAGATCGTATTTTACTTCAGCTTTTAAAATCAGAAGAAACCTCTTCTTTTTTACTTATCCCTGTCTTGGATTATATCGATCGAATCAACCATGAAAAGATACTCGAAAACTATTCGTTTTCTAATTTCGAACTTTGGCTCAATCAGTTTTCCGGTATTTCAGGAGAAGAAAACTATGAAGTGAGATCTCTCATCACAGGAAAGATGATCCCAAGGGAAGAGTATCAAACCTATTTTCCGATCGGCATGGATAAATTCTATCCCGGGACTCATTTTGTCACAGCTCATAGCTCTCCTGATTTAGATACGACGGTTGCTTCTTTTTGGGGATGGATAGACGCTTTTGCAGCGAGGGTGAGCACAGGTCTTCATATTTGGAACCTCCCCGGTGGAGAACCTCCTTCGCAAGTAGAGATTCCCTTCCTATTCCAACAAATCTTTGGGGAGAATGTCTTTTCCTATTTAGCTAAATCTAGGACAACTCTTTCACTATCTAGTATCGATCTCATGACGCAAAAGGGCGTGATCCGCAAGCAGACTGACGAATCTTCTTTAAATATCGATCATGAACGCAATCAAAATGCGATCGTTCTCATTGATAAGAGAGGCTACTACTTAGGAGACTGGCGCAATTTCGATGTAGAGGGCGTAAGACAGATCATTATGCTTTTAAATAACTGTCTTAGATGGTTTGAAAATAATTTACATGTAAAGCTCATTTCTCTTTTTGCAAAAGAGAAATTATCGAATCAGGACTTTGTCGAATTTATCCGCGAGATTTTTGGTATTCGAATCAGGGAGTGCGAACCTGCTAAAGATTTTACAGAAAAACAAAATAACCTAGTTCAAGACTATCTTTGCAAAGTGCTTGGCGTTCCAAAAGGGCTCGATAGCACATTTGATGAGTTTGCAAGAGCCATGGAAGGGCTCTTTATTTTTGACTTCCAAGAACTGATTACTCTTATTGAATCTCTCCCGGGGTCTTCTCTTTTTGATAACTCTGGGATACTGAAAGAAAATCGTCCTAAAATTTTTCATCAGCTAGAAAAAATCATTAAAGGGATGGATAAAGCCATTCAAAGCGTGCGCTCCTATGTTGAGAGGCTCGATGTAGCATTAGATATCAAGACACAGGTGTTTGGATATCTTCCGCAAGTAGTAAGCTACAGAGCTGACTTAGAAGAAATTCGTAGCAAGATGGGAACCTATCCTTATTTGACTGTGACCTATCCAGATAAACAAGGAAGACTTCTTCCTATCGGTGTGATCCAAGCAACCGATTTATACAAAACTACACTTGGTACAGTAACACTCCGTGATTTTTCAAACCGTGAAGAGACAAAAATCCCTTCTTATCTAGATATCATCAGCATCATCGACCATCACAAAAGTACTGTTACAACAACATCGCCTGCGACTGTGCTGATCTCCGATGCACAATCAAGTAATGTGCTGCTTGCTGAGCTTGCTTTTAGTATTAACGACAAGTACAGCACAGGTGGGATGAGTTTGGAAGAGATTGCAAAGCAGGTTGAAGAGGTACAAAAAGATCTCTCTACACCATCCAAAAAACGAATTTTCCAAAGACTGCTGCAAAGACAGATCCTCGTTGAAAAAAAGACCGTTTATTATATCGATCCGAAAAGAGAGTTTGTTGAGTACTTACACTTTTTATACGCCATCTTTGATGATACAGATCTACTCACCAAAGTTTCTTATCGAGATTGTGAATGCGTACGCAGTTTGCTCAATCGTATGAAGTCTTTAAGTCTTGGGAAGGAAATGGAAATCATTTCTTTCGATGATTTACATGGAAAAGAAAATTTTGTGCAAAGAGCTGCAAAACGGATTTTACAAAATGCAGATGTATACTCTCTCTATCGCAAGATCTACATTTTTAAAGAAAATTCCGTGGAAGAGAATTTAGAGCTTTGTGCAAAAGGTAAACCTTCTAAAATATTCATCGATACAAAAGTGCAAAATGGTTGTTGTAGAGTGGGCCAGACAAAGATGTTCTCTAAAAACTTTGCCTCTTACAATAAGTATGCACCTGCGATTCGAAAAATTTGGGTGGAAGAAGCTTTAGATTTTTACAAAGATCGTAATGAAGTTGATCTGTATCTACATATGATCACAACCATTGCAGGCGCCGAAGACCTCTTCTCAGATAGTATTGGAGAATATCCGCATCGTGACGAGATATGGATTTGGATCCCTTCTACAATTCCTGCAATCGAACACTTAAAAAGCTTTTTAAATGCTTTTAAAGCGGCTCCAGAGATTGTTTCTAATCAGTTAGAAGTAGAATTTCTAGGAGATAACGCTCAAGAGCTTGATCAGATCTTTAATGAGAGCTTCCAGCCGATCCCTCGTAAAAAGACCGATAAAAAAGTAGAGAACTTGCCAATTGCGATTTTGCGATTTACAGCAGGGACGATCAATTCTCGTAAGGCGATGATTTCTCCTTACCTGCCAAAGATGATAAGTTAGAAGTCAGACTGCGAAAGCCTGACTTCTAGATTTATTCTGGTTGTGGTGCCGTATCTTCGATGATTTCGAGGTTAACCCGAATCCCATTGCGACTTGCTACAGACATGAGCAACGTGCGGATAGCATTGATTGTTTTTCCCTTTTTCCCGATGATTTTACCAATGTCAGACTTTTCCACTCCTAACTCGATGATTAACGTATGAGTGCCACCAATTTCATTAATGCGCACTTTATCCGGATGGTCGACAAGATTTTTCACGATGTATTCAACAAACTCTTTCATAATTCGATCCTTAGTAAAATTCTCATGCAATAACTTGCGATGTAAAATAGAAATAAGCCTTCAAAATGGAATGGTACATCAAAAGAGTTTTATTAGGCTAGTCTCTATTTTTTTAGAAAAGAATGTCACTCTAGAGTGCAAGAAAAATGAGATTCAATAAATTTTTGCATATCTTGAGAAAGGGGGGCTTTGATTAGTAGTGGCTGTTTTGAAATAGGATGTACAAAAGAAATGGTATAAGCATGAAGAAGTTGCCTTTTGAATCCATACTTTTGATTGATGCTTTCAATCCCGTAAACCGGGTCACCAAGAATGGGTGCACGTTTATGCTGAAGGTGAACACGTAGCTGATGTGTTCTTCCTGTGATGGGTTTAATTTGTACAAGGGAAATTCTATGACTTTGATGAGCCTTGCTTTCTAAAACAGTAGAGTGGCTGATTGCTGTTTTTCCTTTTTCTTCCGAGATGCACATCTCTTTTCTGCGTACAGGATGTCTTCCGATCGGAGCGTCAATGATCCCATTTTCAGGCTCTCCAATACACACGGTTAGATATGTCTTTTGTATTTCTCTTTGCGCAAACATTTCAACGAGCTTTTGGTGACAAACAGTTGTTTTTGCAGCGATGATAATTCCACTTGTGTCTTTATCAAGGCGATGGACAATGCCCGGCCTTAGACTGTCATCAGCCCTTTCTAAGTTTTTACAGTGAAAGAGTAGCGCGTTGACAAAAGTTCCTTTTGGATGGCCTGGAGCTGGGTGGACTACCATGCCCGCTGGCTTATTGACGATGAGCAGGTCTTTATCTTCATACAAGATGTCTAAAGGTATATTCTCAGGCTCTAATGAGAGTTCTGGCGTAAGTGAAAAAAATATTTCAATTTCATCCCCAGCTTTGGGGATCTGCCTTTTTTTCATTTTTTGTCCATTCACAAGGACATATTCATTCTTCAGAAGATATTGGAAATAGCTGCGGGAGTATGAGGGGAAAGATTGAACAAGAAACTTGTCAAGCCTTTCTCCTTCAAATTCTTGAGGAACGATCAAGGTCTCCTCGAGAGTTTCTTCGCAAGTATTCATAAAGAAATTATTAGTTTAAATAAGGAATTATAGAGGATAAATTGAGATGATTTTATTAGCTTTTTTATTAAAAAGCAAAGAGAGTTTATTCGCCCTCTCTCATTTTTCTCATAGACTCCTTCCATTTTTGCTCATCCTTGCGCATTTGTCTGAGTAGGTCATTAATGGATTGGTTGATAAAACGTTTAACATCATCGTCGGTAGCGGCAGGACCTAGCATTTTTTTGAAGGGCGAAACAGCCTTATCTTCAAGACTCTTTGGCTGTGGAGGTGGGATTTTTCCTGCAGAGGAAATAGGGTCTATATCTGCCATTGACTTGCCTTTCGTTATGTACTGGTTAAACTCGTTATAGAATATAACAGGTTTGTTGGTAATAATTTTTTTAAAACCTCACGTTATAGCTCATATACGCAAAATGAGTATGGTAGAGGGAGTTATATTCAAAATTATATCCCGCTTCCAAGCCATGTCTTCCATATAATGTGACTAAGAAATCCGCTCCTACGAGAGCAATATTTCTTCCTGTTTTTGGAATTTCTAAGGAAAATCCAAAGCTTTGGAAGCTAATAGGTGTAAAGCCTACAGATCTTTCTTTATCTAAATACTCTCTTTGCCAGCTGGCCATAAACTCTGGAGAGAAACTTACATCTTTCCAATCCCAACTGTGATTAATCCTAAATCCTAGATTTGTGCGAAGAGATTTTGGATGTTGGCTGCCAACTTTTATGTTGAAAAGATCCGCTCCTCGTTCCTTATAGTCGTCAATGCCTAAATAGATATATTGCAGAGAAGCTAGAGGGATAATTTGCAATCCTTTTGGCATTGCAGAAAATCCGCTTTCCCGGAAAGCGTATTCTACTCCTAAAAAGGCATCAAATTCACCCGCCTTTGGAGTTCCTTTAGCTACATTCTGGTTTGCATTATTAATGTTGCGTTTGATCGAGTATCCATCGTATCCACCACCTACTATCCCTTGGATAGAAAATTCGGGAAGTAGTTTTGGGGCGTAGGTAGAATATACACTTGCATGTACGTTATCGATGGTAAATTTTCCCCACTCTTTTCCTACATGGGCTGTGACTCTTTCATATTCAAAAAGAAATCCTAATCCTACTTGAGAAAAGACATAATCAAAGCCGGTAAAGAACCCTGCAGACCATTCTTGATATCCTTGCGTATCTGCTTTGGATACAACATTCCCGACTTGTCCTTTCGGCCCTACATACAAGTTCCAAGTTCTTTCTTGCGATGTCGCTAAAGATTCTGTAAGCCTTTGTGTTTTTTCTTCCTCTATACGTAGTGCGAGCGGCTCTTCTATGTTTGGTAGTTTTTCTATTTCCACACTTTTCTCAAGTGATTTCCCGGGGATCGGATGCCATGTGAGCTGAATTGGTAGGTCTTCATTATCAGTTCTTGCTGCCATCTTACGAGAAGACGGTTTTTCTACTTTATCTTTTGTAAAATGGCCTCTCATCCTTCCCATTTGGCTTTCGAGTCGAATATTTGTTTGGTTGATCGAAGAGAAAATAGGTTGGTTGAGTTTAACATATTTTCCAACACCTGGAGTGAAAAAAAGAACGACGGAATTGGGAAAATAATCTGCTTGAGGTCGTAATGTGGGTGGTAGATTGAATGGGGTAATCTGATCAAAAATACCTGTGACTCCAGACCCTGCCTGTATGATAGTAAACCTATCGGTTAGAGAAATATTGGCTCCTGGTGATTCTGCAACTTCAAGATTTCCTGTAAGGCTTACTTGATTTGAAACAAGAAGCTCTGAAAAGGAAGAAGTATTTTGTACATTAATGACAAGTGTTCCTGATCCTGTTTGTGAATAAGATCCTAGGATTGTCATTGTACCGGGGAGTCCTCCGGGTCCTGGATCTCCTGGAACGACTGTTCCTCGATTTGTGACTTGCATGACAGGACCCGGGTTTGGATTTTCGCAGAATCCAATTCCTGCATAAGTTCCTTGCGGATTTATCAATAAAGTCGCTGCGCCGACGCCGGCATCGTTAATCAGGATTCCTCCATTGATCAGAATGGAATTTGCAATAACAGCAGACCCAATCTCGTTTGTATTGACCAGACCGAAATTTCTATTTGTCAGAACTCCTTGATTTATCGTGATGTTTCCTTGAGCTAGCAGTACCGTTCCTTCACCTTGAATCACGTTCCCATGATTTTCAAGAAGAAGATTTCCTCCGTTCATGATAAAGTCTTTATTTATTATGAGGCCTGCTCCGAATCCTCCTCCATTGATCGCTGCTTGATTGATAAAGGAAAGGTTTCCTCCATTTAAGGTAAGATCGTTTTGAGAAATTAACACTGCTCCAATCCCGGCGCTTATTGGGGTAAAATTTGTCATGGATAAAGACCCATCATTAATGGTAATACTTCCGTTCGCAAAAAGAGTGCTTCCAACTCCGTTGATCACGTTTCCGAAATTTTCAAAAAAAAGGCTTCCTCCATTTATTATAATATCGCTGTTTTTTGATATAGCGCCTGCTCCGACTCCACTTAGATTGATTGTTCCTTGATTGATAAAAGAGAGGGTTCCTCCATTCACAGTAATATTGTTTTGCGAATCAATCACTGTTGCCCCCACGATAGAATTATTCGCCCCAACGTTTGTTATGCGTACAGCTCCATTATTAATGGTGATACTTCCCATCGCAGAAAGAGCGCTTGCAGTTCCGTCAGTTATACTGACGTTTCCTGTGTTTGTGTTGGTTAGAGTCCCTCCATTCATAATGAAATCAAGGCATGAGATGCTTATTCCGTCTGCACTCATTCCTGAGATCGCTCCGCTATTGCTTAGAGTTACATCCCCGCTATTGAGGATAAAATTATTAGTAGCAAAAATTGCACTCCCGATAGGGCCATTGAAAGGGGTGCTGCTCGTGACGTTGCCGCTGTTGAAAAGAGCGATAGATCCCCCATTCAGGATGAGATTACCACTTTGTAAAATTACAGCGCTCCCGACACCTGATGTTCCCGTGACCGTTTTTGTATTGCTTAAAGAGAGTGTACTTGCATTGAGTATAAGATCTCCGGTGGTGATAAAAAAGGAAGATCCAAAACCACCTGATGTTACATCGCCAAGTCCTTGGTTGGACAGATTGACAGAGCTATTTGTAGCTGTAACAGAAAAACCAGAAGTAATGGAAGCATTGGTCCCAGTAACCGGGAGAGTATTGGTAATTTGAAGTGTTCCATTTGAGCTTTGTAAGTCAGTGGTTTGTAGGATACTATCTAACAGGATACATTGACCTGGTCCGGAAAAGGTAACCAAAGAAGGTTTATTAGGTATTCCCACGTTAGCTCCAATTGTTAGCGAGGCTAATGGATTGCTTATGGATATATTTACAGGGGAAGAACTAGGAAATTCGAGTAGCGTATTAATAGTGTGATGTCCCTGCGATACAGAGATATTAGTTTGACCGCCAGAGGGACCGGTTGTATCGAAATGAATTATATCTGTTACTAAGGTAACGGGAGTAAGGGTATAGGAGCCGTTATTGAAGGTAAGAGACTTTAACGCGACTGGAATGTCGACTGAAATTGTATTCGTAGCGTTAGGTCCAAAAGTTGCAGTATCTCCAGCGTTTTGAGGGATGCCACCAGACCAGTTTCCTGAAGCGTTCCAAGTGCCGCTTGAGTCTATCCAGGTACCATCTGTTGCATGGGTTAGGCTAACACAAGATAAACTAAGAAGAGTTAAGCTTGCCATTTTCTTTCTAAAGGTCATAAAAAATTCCAGGGTGTTTTATTTTCTTATTAAACAAATGACAGTTTTCTATCTATCGGATTCAGAAGAAAAAGCTCTATTAATCTTCTTTTTCCGAAAACCGCAGTTAGGTATTCTTCAAATGTAAATGGAATGGAAAAGTATGAAAATTGATGTTGCAATCGCAGATCTGTTAGCAAGACGTGATTTTTTCTCTGAAGAAATGAAGAAAAAGCTCTTAGATAAGGGGTTTTCTGAAGAGGAAATACACGATCATATGGAGAAATGGAAAAGCAGGGGATATCTGAGTGATCATGATTTAGCACTTCGCTTTATTCAAAAGTACAAAGCCTCGGGTCATGGACCGAGCGTCATTCGAAGTAAACTTTTTCTAAAATGTAGAAATCCAGAGCTTCTCTCTCTTCTCAATCAGGTGCAGTTTGATCAGAAAGAAGAAATTTCTAAGATCATGGCCAAAAGATTTGCACAAGCTGATCTAAAAGAGGATAAACAAAAGAGAAGGATCTTTTCTTATCTGGTCAGGAAGGGGTTTTCCATGGAAAACATTCTAGATATATTTCGAGAGGTGTAATATGAAGAGAATTGACTTTCGCTTTTATATGTGTAGTTTCTTTTTTCTTTTCCATAGTTTTGCAAGCCCTGCCCAATTTCATTTTTCTGATTTTACAAAAGTGCAAGAAGAACCCCCGCCTTCTTCAGTCTTCTATTTTACACCCTCTTTGAACCAAAAACTAATTTACATGGCAGTTCGTCATACAAACGACATGAAAAGCAGCGTTGCAACTACGATTAAGAATCTATTAGAAAAGGAAAACGTTGATTTTTGTATCTTGGAAGGCTTTGAAGAATCAGAAGGAATCAGTCCACAAAGAGTTGTCTCAAAAGCAGAAAATCAAGTAGCGAAGGGAATATGTGGAGAAAATCTCTATGCTGCTCATCTTTGCCATAGTCTCCGTATTCATTTTATCGGAGGAGAGAAAGGCGAAAAATTTTACCTTCAGCAGTTAGAAAAATATGGTATTGTAGAAGAAGATTTAGTTTTTTATCTTTTAGCCCAACAAATTCCATGGTGGCATCGCGATGGGACTTTTGAAAAAGAAAACCTCAAGGTTCAGTTTGAAACTTTTATGAAAGAGGACATTTCGACCTGGCTTGAGGTGGAGCCAGTTAAATATACATATGAAGACTTTATTGGTTGGCACGAAAAACATATGGGATGCTCTTATGATCCAGAAAAAAATTTTCTGTGGGATTCGAAACAGGAAGAACTCCTTCCGTATCTAGGACCTGGAGCCACACGGTATCAAAAGATAGCAGCGTATATCATGTACATTCGAGATGAGCATGTCGTAGATGTAATTCAGCGTGCAATTTCAAATCATTCTACTGTTCTTGTGATCTATGGAGCCTATCATTATAAATGGCAAAAAAAGACGCTCCTGGATTTGTTTGGAGCACCTGTTAAAACCTTCTTGATCAAATAGCGATTAGAAATTTGCAATAATTGCTTTTGTTGGCTATAAAGGACTCTTTTTATCGAAGTGAGTTTTTTATGCGCATTGGAGTATTGGGAATCAATTACAAGTCATCCGATGTTAGTCTGCGAGAAATTTTTGCAAAAGCCTGCCAACGTATATTCACGGGATCAAAATGGGAATTGTTCTCCATAAACCCTGTTTTGCTCTCTACATGTAATCGTACGGAGATGTATTTTAGCTCTAGAGATTTAGCAGGAGCTCATAGCACTCTTTTGCAGTTTCTTCGAGAAGAAATCCCTTTTGGTTTTGAAGATCGCCTCTATTCCATGTTTGGAGAAGAGTGTTTTAATCACTTAGCGAGGGTAACCTCCGGTCTTGATAGTTCTATCTTAGCAGAGACAGAAATCCAACAGCAGGTAAAAAAGGCCTATACGGTTGCAAGTTCCTTATTTCTTTTGCCTAGCCCCATTCATTTTCTGTTTCAAAAGTGTTTGAAAATCGGCAAAGAGGTGCGTTCTACTTTTTGCACTCTTCGTATTGTACCCACTTTAGAAAATGTCATTTTTCAAGTGTGCAACTCTCTTTTTCCGGATCTGAGAGAGAAAAAGATTTTGTTTGTGGGGAATTCTCAAATCAACAGAAAGATCATTTCTTTTTTTTCAAAAAAAATGATGAAAGACATGACCCTTTGTACAAGATGGCCTGCTTCTTCGGAGCGTTTTGCAAGAGAGTATTCATTAAAACTTGCGGGTCGTAGCATCCTATCTTCTTGGGATCAGTTTAGTATGGTGATTTTCGGATCGCTAGAGCAAGACTATCTACTGCGCGGCGAAGAATTAGAAAACATAAACATGGAAGAGAATAAAGTACTTTTAGACTTAAGCATTCCAAGAAATGTAGACCCAGCTCTTGCCCGCCATCCTAACATCACCCTGTTAAATATCGATCAGCTTAGCGATCTGCTTGGAAAAAGGCAGGATAAATATCAGCAAGAAGCTCAGCAGTCGGAAGACTTAGTAAGATGGCTTGTTGAAAAGCAAATCGCTATTTTCCAAGAAAAAGAGTCCTTTAAAACTCCGCATTTCCAGGGAAACGTGGAAATGGTATGACATCCCGAATGTTTTCCATACCTGTTGCAAAAAGCACGAGTCTTTCAAATCCGCAGCCAAAGCCCGCGTGAGGGATTGTTCCATATTTGCGAAGTTCAAGATACCACCAATAATCTTCGGGGCGAAGATTCATAGCCCTGATTTTTTTCTCTAAAACATCGAGACGATCTTCACGCTGACTTCCTCCGATGATTTCTCCGATCTTAGGAACTAAAATGTCCATAGCAGCAACTGTTTTTCCATCTTCGTTAGCTCTCATGTAGAAGGCTTTGATCTGCTCTGGATAGTTTGTGAGGATCACAGGCTTTTTAAAATGCTCTTCAGCCAAATAGCGCTCATGTTCTGACTGGAGGTCAGATCCCCAATCACAGGGGAATTCAAACGCTTTTTTAGACTTTTGCAATATGTCGATGGCTTCTGTATAGGTTATACGCGCAAACGAGTTGTTTACGACATTCTGTAATCTTTCAATCAGTCCTTTTTCAATAAACTGATCGAAAAACTCCATATCTTCAGGGCAGTTTTTTAAGACATATCTTACTACAAATTTAAGATACTCTTCAGCGCAATCCATGTTTCCTAAGAGGTCAGTAAAAGCCATTTCGGGCTCGATCATCCAAAATTCAGATAAATGTCTTGTCGTATGGGAATTTTCAGCGCGGAAGGTAGGCCCAAATGTATAGATATCAGAAAAGGCGCAAGCATACGTCTCCCCGTTGAGCTGGCCTGAAACAGTTAAATAGGCAGGCTTAGAGAAGAAGTCCTTGCTGTAGTCGACTTTACCCTCTTGTGTACGAGCTGGTTTATCAATGTCTAATGTTGTCACTAAGAACTGTTGTCCCCCTCCTTCACAGTCCGATGTAGTGATGATCGGTGTGTTTACATAGAGAAAGCCCCTTTCTTGAAAAAAGAGGTGGGTTGCAAAGCCAAGAGCGTTGCGAACGCGCATAACAGCGCCTTGCGTATTGGTCCTAGGACGAAGGTGCGCGATTGTTCGGAGGAATTCAAAGGAGTGTCTTTTCTTTTGCAGGGGATATTCTTCGGCAGGACAGGTTCCGAAAATTTTTATTTCAGATACTTTAACTTCCAAAGGCTGCTTGCTACCTACGCTTGTAACGAGAGTACCTGTGACCGCAACCGAAGCGCCCGTTGAGAGCTTCGCTAATAGTTCAGCGTAGGAAGGAGTTGTGGATTCGAGAATCGCTTGGAAATTATGCAAGGTAGAGCCATCATTGACCTCTAAGAAAGTGAAACTCTTTTGCTCTCGTACTGTTCGTATCCAACCACAAATAGTGATGGACTCCCCAAGGAGTTTTTCTGTGATATCTTTAATTTTTATGCGTTTCATTTTTTCTATCCTAAACTATTGCGTTGCAAATTCTCGTAATAATGCGATCTCTTTGACCCAAAGAGGAGGCCCATCAGGGGTTTCTAAGTATTTAGGGAGCTCTCGCAAGATTGGGTGTTTCATCATATATGAGAAACACTCTAGCCCAATTTCCCCTTTTCCTAAAGCGGCATGGCGATCTTTTTTTGAACCAAGAGGTTTTAAAGAATCGTTCACATGCAAAGCGTAGAGATGTTTTAAGCCAACAATCTCATCAAACTTTTTCAACGTATCATCCCAAGCGTCTTTGGTGCGTATATCATAGCCTGCTGCAAAAATGTGGCAAGTATCGATGCAAACCCCGATAGGGATTTTATTATGTAACCTACTTACTAAATAATGCAGATGCTCAAAGCGGTGCCCGACGGAAGATCCTTGCCCGGCTGTGGCTTCAATGAGAAGCCTTGTTGTGCCCTTTGCAGCGAGCTCTTCCATGGCTTCCAAGCTTGCTACGATCTGATCTAAACACCGCTCTTCAGAGGATTCGAGAGCAGCTCCAGGATGGAAATTTAAATAACTTATTCCGAGCATTTGGCAGCGTCTGAGCTCTTCTTTAAAAGCTTTTTGGCTCTTTATCAAGGCGTCTTCATTTGGAGAGCCTAAATTGATCAGGTAGCTATCATGGCTCATGATTTTTGTAATATCTACGTTTTCAAGCGTATCCTGCCATCTTTTTACTTCATCTTGGTTGATCTCTTTCCCTTCCCATCTTTTTTGATTACTTGTAAAAAGTTGTATTGTTGTAGCCCCAATTTCCTGTCCTTCAAGAAGGGCATTATGTACACCGCCAGAGGCCGAGGTATGGGCTCCGATAAGTAGTTGATCTGCTGGGGTATGTTTCGTCATGATAATAAATTGGGATGGATGATGGTTTTTGGATAAATTGTAGGAAAAGAAGAAGATCTTGACAATCGAAATTATAGAAGGAAAGGTCTTCTAAATAGGGGTAGAAATAAAAAAGGCAACTCGGGAGAGTTGCCTTTTTGAAAAGAATGAAAAAATAGTTAACTTAGCTTGTGTGAGCCAAGAATTCGCAAATCAAAGGCACGTTAATCGGAATCGGAAGAGGGATTTGGTCCATCTCAGGTGCCGATACAATTTGACCAGAGAATTTCGCTGTATCTAGTGATACATAAGGAGGAAGTTCTCTAGAAGTGTTGCCTTGTGCTAGTTTGATTGCTTCTAAGTTTTGCGATTTTGCCTTAATAGAAATTGTCATTCCCGGCTTTACATCAAAAGAGCGAATATCAACTTTTCTTCCGTTCACGAGCACATGGCCGTGAGAGACGAGCTGTTGAGCTGCAAAAATTGTGCTAGCAAACTTTAAGCGATATACGACGTTGTCTAAACGGCACTCTAGTTTTCTTAAGAAGACAGTAGGTGTCTGTTCTGGAGAAGCATTCGCTTCTTGGTAGTAGCGCACGAGCTGCTTTCTTGTGAGCATGCCATAAACTGCTTTCAACTTTTGTTGTTCATCAAGCTGAAGGCCATAGTCTGACTTCTTCTTGCGTTTTGCGCCGTGCATTCCAGCTGGATTAGGTTTATGGAGTAGAGGATTGCGAGCTCGTCCAAAAATATTTGCTCCGAAACGTCGAGCAATCCGATTTTTAGGGCCTGTATAACGAACCATTATTTTACCTAGTTTATCAATAGTGTTCTATAAATCTATTTGAGAGACTCACATAGTAAGCCAAGCCTCTGTTTTTTCACAAGAAGGAATTTTACATGTAAGTCTTTTCCTTGCAGGAGATTTAGAAAATAGGGTATAACTCTAGGGAATTTTTTGGAATAATTATAAAAATTGTATGGAATCTGAAAAAAAATATTTTGTTTTAGCGTACTACCACTTCACCTCTATAGAAAATCCTAAAGAAGAGGTGAAAAAACATCAAAAATTTTTTGAAAATCGCGATGTAACTTGCCGTATTTATCTTTCTAAAGAAGGGATCAATGGGCAAATGAGCGCTTTTTTTGAAGATGCAAACGATTATATGAACTGGCTGCGAAGCGATCCAAGATTTGCGGATGTTGTTTTTAAAATTCATTTTTACCACGAACAGGTATTTCCTCGTATTTCTGTCAAAGTGCGAGAGCAGCTTGTGGCTTTAGATGCCGAAGTAGACATGGCTTATACGGGAGAGCATGTTTCTCCTCAAAGATGGAAGGAAATGCTCGAAGAACGCGATCAAAACACCCTTCTTTTGGATGTGCGCAACGATTACGAATGGGAAGTGGGTCATTTTGAAGGATCTACACTTCCTGAATTGAACACATTTCGAGAATTCCCAAGTTATGCGAAAAATCTAAAAAATACCCATGATCCTAAAAAGACCAAGGTTATGATGTGCTGTACAGGGGGGATTCGCTGCGAGCTTTACTCAGCCCTCCTCAAGAAGGAAGGTTTTGAGAATGTTTTTCAACTTGATGGCGGCATTATAAACTATGGACTACAAGAAGGTACAAAGCATTGGAAGGGGAAACTTTTCGTCTTCGATGACCGCCTTACAGTGCCTATTAGTGAAAAAGAGCCCGCTGAACTGATCAGCCATTGTATTCACTGCGAGGTAGAGACGGACCTTTACTATAACTGCGCCAATATGGATTGTAACGAGCTTTTTCTCTCTTGCCCATCCTGCGCAAGGGAAAAACAAGGATGTTGCTCTGCAGATTGTATGGAGGCGCCTCGAGTAAGAAAATTCCAAGAAGCTACTCGCCCTAAGCCTTTTCGTAGGCTGTCTGAATGTAAAGAAAATTCTTAAATTAAACACTGTTTTAAAACTTAATTAAATATTTAGTTATTGTTTTAATTAATTCCTTTGTTTAATCGTTAAATATATGTTTATAATTGACTTATAATAATTTATAGTTTAAAATTATTCTTTATTTTTTTAAATTATGTAATTATGAGTTCGAATCTTAGTTTGCAAGTTTTGCGTGAGGGCGTTGCAAGCCCCATGCCAAGTCTTGAACCTACACATGAGGTAGAATCTTCTGAAGGAGTCGATGTTCTTTCCGAAACATTGGAAAGAGTTGATTTACAGGACACAAAAAGCATTCTCCTAGAGAGAGCTGCTCATTTTGTGGAACTCAATATTTTTCATCGATCGTTAAGCTCTCTACCTCTTATTTTATTTTGCCGTATCCAAATTGATATTTGGATCAGACAATATAAAGATTTTTTCGAGGACGAGGGGCTAGCCTTACGTTTACAAAGTCTATCTGCACTACAAGCATGGAATAACCAGAATAATTCCGATGATCTTGTTACAGCCTTAGAGCAAATTAAACAGGCAATTTCGCAGGTTTTAGATAATAGTAAGTTAATAAAAGATACCGAAGATCTTCCAGAAATGGATGAGGCCACTACACTCTTCTTTGAAAGAGAGCTTGAGGTATATACCTTAGAAGAAGTGATTTCAAGACAGAAAACAGGACTTCAGGCTGTTCTAGCTTTCATCAAGTTTGCGCAAACAGAGGGCAGTTCTTCTTTGCTTAGTATGCACGGGGGTCATTTTGCAAAATTTGGAACACATGCAAGCAGTGATAAGAATACTCTCAGGCTATTTCTGTACGATCAATTACATCAAGCCTCGCAGCTTCTTTATTTAAGCAAAGGTTTTCAGAGTTGGGCAAACATTCAATACCAAGCTAAGATGCTGCTCACTGAAAGAAATGTCGTATCTATCGCAAATCAAGTAGGAGCTAAGATAAAAGGGATTTTTCCAAACAATAGAGACACTGGGAAACTTCTTTATTCTATTTTCATAGACCATGTGCGACGCGCTGTAGAAGAATATGGGGCTTTTGAAGACTATGAGTATTTTCTTTCGATTGAAATCATTGATGAACACCAAGCTTATTTGGGCCCGTTATCCTTTTTAGATGCCATCGAAGTTGACGTAGAACAAGAGTTTATTCGTAGACATGAGCGCCAATTACTTGAGTTTTATGATACAGTGAGACAATTGCACACGCAATTTAAAACATTCTGTCCAAAAGTACTTCGTGGAATCCAAGATGTAATGCACTGTATGCTTGCTTATAGTAGCTTTACCGAAGATGATATAGCAGAATTAAAAATCCTCACAGCCAAGCGAATCAGAGTAAAGGTTAACCAGAGAATTACGGAAATTAGCCTTCTCCAAAAAACAAATAAGCTAAAGTACATAGAGCTCTTTATGGAGCTTAAAAGACAAAATCCTTCTCTTTTTGAATTTTTTAGAGATATTCGAAGTGTTCGCGAAGCATTGAAAAGTTTTCAGACTGAACATCTTCTGATCATAGAAAAGCTTTTTCTCTATATAAAACACCAAAAACCAAAATTTAGTATTCCTACTAAAGCCGTTTCTTCTTTACCAATCATGGAAGAATCTTCCTCTTCTGACGACGAAGTTGAAGATGTTACTTCTAATCAAAAAACAGCTTCGATCCCTGCTATAGTGGTACCTTTAAGTCAAGAAGATCGTTTTAAGCAGTTATTGAACTTTATGGATAGAAAAATAGAGGAGACGCTGTTTCTTTCAAAGGCATACCATGTAAGAGAATCTCTAAAAAATGCGCAAGAGCATCTTCGAAGCATGTTTACAATTATGGGGAGACTTACAAGAGGAGAAGAGAATAGATCTACTATATTTTCTTTGCTAGTAGATCTTCATACAGATGCTCATTATTTGGTTGAAGGCATGATTGCTGCTACCGCATCTCATCAATTGGAATGTAAAGATGAAGAGAGTTTTTCACATCTACGCGTTCATAATTTAAAAACTCTGATTGGTGAATGTAAAAATTCTAGAGATCTCATGAAGAAATATTGGGGAGAGTTGTTCCAAGGGGTTGATCGAGCAGAGATTTTCTCTAGAAATATTGCTGGGTATGCTTATGAACCAGAACAAAATCGCCTTTCAAAAAGCTCTCTTTCTACAATGTATCTTTGGTCATTAGGAAAAAGTGAGCTACCTATTTCTCAAGTGATGGAGGAATCCTCGAAAATATTTGTTCGAGTGATCTCATTCGTTTACGATATGTTAGAAGATTTTCAGATAAGCCAACCCGAAGAAAGACTTGTATTTTCTACGCAAGTTACTCAGCTATTAACACCTCACGAAATGAAATTTTTAGAAAGCTCTACTTCTCAAGTACACCCTTATGTACATAAGATCCATGAAATAGCTTTGGAAGTTGCTGCCAAGTTTTCTGATTCATTTACTGTGGAAAAGGGAATAGAAAATATTCGTTATAACCTGCTCGCCCGTCTTCAGACAAGACTTAGTCTTTCTGAGCATGGAAAATGGGAAGAAGTATGGGGTAATTTTTCTCGAATCCATCATTTAAGTAAAATTATTGCCGAAGAATTCTTCCTTCTTTTCATTCAATTGGACAGAGATTTCTTGCCAGGTGAATTCAGTCACGACCTTACCAAGATGGTAGAGGTTTTAGGATTTGAGCAGCAGGATTTTACAAAAGATGAATGGGAATTTTTGCTGAGTACCGAATGGGTTTATAAAATAACAAGGTACCCTTTTACAGATTTAACAAATCACTCATCTCCCATCAAAAAATTGGCTCATGAAGCCATCGGCATTTCAGCGGTGGGACGAAAGTATGGGGTGGAAAATAGCCTTGAAGAAGGATTTACTTCTGCTTCCTCTAAAGCCCAAAACATGAAAAGAATATATGATTCTTACGAAAAAGAATTACAGACTCTGATCAGTATTTTGCAGAAAATCACTCGAAGAGTCCGGTAAAAGTATCCAACTTATTTTTTCTATTTCGCAACTGGTAGATCAAACATCTGTTTTGAAAGAAGGGTCACGATCGTAAAAGGGGTATTAGGCCCTTGGTTTGCTTTATAAAGAAGCAAGTCATGACTTTCAGCATCATACCAAACATCAGCTTTCCAAAACGCCTTTTTCCATCCTTGCAAGGTTACATAGATACGCTGAGCTTTGAACTCTTTGTCATTGACCGTGATGGTCTCAATCTTCTTTTTCATAGCTAGCATCTTCACAACGCCGAGATCTTTGGGATTGACAATGCAAAACTTATAGTTTTTTTCATCAGATTCAAGAAAAGAGCGTAGTCCAAAACCAAATTCTTGAAGCCAAGGTGTCTCTCCAATTTCGTGGCTTTTTACCTTTTTTTTACCTTCTGGATTACCTTCAACATGAAGAGTGTCACCATCTCTTTGCAGAACATATTGGAAGTTTCCAGTATTTGTTTTGTAGATAAACTTTTCTAAAGCATAGTCACTTGCGCAGGCGATGAAAGTTTTCGCAATTGTATTAAATCCTTCTATTTCCAACCCTTTTTGTGATACTTCCACAAGCCACTTCGTTTGAAGTTCATACCCTTCTACATCTTCGTTGTAAACATAGGAATATTTAGGCTTTGGTGCTTCAGCCAAAGAAAGAAAAAAGAAAGAAGTTACGATAACGGCAAGAAAACGTTGCAGGATATAGTTCATAAGATAGGCTCTCCTGATATGCTAGCTTATAATTTTTTTATATAGCACGGCGTGTTTTTTTCTAGCGATAGTATTTTTTTTGAGCAGTTAAAAGCTACAAAACTGTGATGGGAAGAAAACTTTTTGAATGAGTAGAAACTGGGCAGGTCGTTCTTAATTTGCGTTTAGACCGTCTAAGAGATATTCCTACGGAACTTAATGAGTTCTAGCATTTGCTTTTGAGTATCATCCAACACGACAGTGAGACCTGGTTTGATACCTTCTTCAGAGAGTGTAAAGGCCTGCATGGTATTGCAGATTCTTCCATCGAGTCTAACCCCAATGCCCTGAATACCTGCCATATTCCCAAAATCAGAGAACATCTCTAAAGTCATCTCACAAGCTGTAATAAGAAAATGGATTTTTTTGCCAGGATGGTCTTTTTGAATTTCGAAGATCTTTTCCCCAATATAGTGAATGGTCGTGATAAACAAAGAGATAACATTATTTTCAGGAAGGGCGTTCACAGATTTTCCGATAAAGCACTGCCTACAAACCGGGTTTTCAGGATCGTGGATACAATCTGAGGTAAACCTTCCGGATGGACATTCATGAGGCTTATGGCAGTAGGAAAAGCCTACGACAAATAAGGAGTCAGGTTCTTGAAGAAGAGTTTTGAACTCCTCTACAGAGGAAATACCATAAAGAAAGAAGTCTCCCTTTCTCAAATAAGGATCTTTCTTAAACAGGGATTTTATAAAGGCGGTCCCATATTTTATGGGCTTTTTCAGGATGTATTTGGAAATCACTCCATTCTTATCATGCTTGAAAATATAGGCGATACTTTTCCATTTCAGGTTTTTAGCCGTTTCCGGAGCAATTCCTGGCATGTTGGGGAGAGTGCGCAGAACTTTTAAAGGGTGCGAAGAGGTAAGCTCTTTTGCCTTCTCATCCCACTTTTTTTCTGCTTCTTCCCATGAAGAATGTGAGTTCCAAAGTTTTAATTTATTTGCCATAGATAAAAGTGTATCATTTTGGTCATTAAATGGTAGAGCCAAAGAATTCCCTTTATTCGGGCGAAAAGGAGGACGGGAGAAGTTGTAAAATAAAGTATTTACTAAACATAGGAAAAATTCGGTATTCCCAACCTGTCTACGATCTGGTAAACTCTTCTTAATTTATTCCTTTCAATCGCATCATGGCAGAACTATTTTATCAAATTGAAGAGACTACAGCGAAAAATGAGCGCTACCTTCTTATCAAAATTTTTTCAAAAGGGGAAGCGGGTCGTGTCCTTTATCGAGACGTGCTTCTTTATTTGGCTAAGGATAAAGATAAAAAAGCCCTCGATTTTTTAGTACTCCAGCAGTGCAAATTTTTAGGGATTTCTCTGCAAGGCCCGCAGATTTCAAAAGTCTCTTTTTCCCAGATTCATGTGTCTAAAGAGCAGTCGATCGAAGCGATTAAACACTTAGCTCCTACTGGGCAACTTTTTTGGAAGGGGAAGAAGCTCATTGTCGATCCTTTTAGCTTGATCCAAGTCTCCTATGAAGTAGAAGAAAGAGAAAATGCATCGCTGTTTGTAAAACCTCTTCTTTCTCTTATGGGAAAAGAGATGGTCATCAAAGAGGGATCTTTTTTCTTTCCAGGAAGTACTCCTTGGATTATCCAAGATGGAATATGGTATAGCTTTGATCCTTCCTCCGAACTTTCGTATCTCTCCAAGATCTCCTTGCAAGGAGAGCTTTTAGAGGGGCGTTTTGCTAAACGGTTTTTAGAAGATTTTGTAGATGAGACTACCCTTGTTTGGAAAAGGGGGGAAAAAGAAGAAACATCTCTACAAATCCAGCCTTATCTTGTCATCCATGACAAATATGGGGCCTTTGCAAATCTTTGGATGGAATATAGCAATGGGGCAAAAATTGCATCGCATGATCCTAGCCCGTATTCCTACCGAGACCGTAAAAAAGAACTAGAGTGGGAAAAAGATCTAGTAGAGTCTGGCTATCAAAAGAAACTGATGGACCGCACAAGTTACTATTGTCCCGTGGACAAGGCAAGCTCTACACTTCAGTTTCTTTTGGAGATTGGTTGGAAGGTAATGGACTCTCAGGAGAGGAGAGTTCTTCTACCGGGAGAGAGAAGCTCTTTCTTAGAGATGAACAAAGACCTCCTTTATATCAAAGGGAAAATTAAGTATGGCGAGTTTGAAGCCGATATTTCGAGCGTCGTACAAGGAATCGCTAAGAAAGAGAGGTTTATTGATTTAGGTGGAGGCGCGGTTGGACTTCTCGATACAAAAGAAACTCTTCTAGAATATTCTCCTCTTCTTGCAGAAAAAGAAGAAGGGGATGAACTTGTATTCAAGAAAAGTAAATTTGCTCTTTTAGAGTCCTTTTTTGGCTCTGCAAACCAGGAAGAGAGGATTTCCTACTTAGCAAAAGCGCTTCGCAGTTCTTCAGAGATAGTAGAAACCCCTCCATCCGATTTATTTAAAGCAAAGCTCTATCCTTATCAGCAAGAAGGGGTAAATTGGCTTTCCTTCTTAGAAAGGATGGGATTTCATGGGCTTTTAGCCGATGAAATGGGGCTAGGTAAAACAGTACAGCTCATCGCATTTATCTCCCTCTTAGAGTCTACTTCTC
>JABEVM010000168.1 GCA_013041585.1 Chlamydiota bacterium | reverse complement strand
CTCCTAAAGTAGCGCCTAGCAAAAATGGCAAGCTTTACGAACATCTCACAAAAACAATTACCGACTATATTCTAGGAAAAAACTACATTCCTATGAAAGAGAGTACCCTTTTTGAGACACTGCGCATCCCAAAAAATCAGCATGCGACATGCAAAAAAATCATTACAGACCTTCTTGTTAGTGACGTAATTACAGTTAATAAAAAACTTCTGCAGGCACCGCCAAAGCGGCAAGAAACTATGACAGGAACAATCCATCTTCATCCAAAAGGATTTGGATTTGTAGAACCAGATGATAGCGTTACCTTTCCACAAGATGTATTCATTCCAAAGCATCTTATCGCCAATGCCGTCGATGGGGACAAGGTAGAGGTCGCTATCAATACCGCTCAACGCTCTGAAAAAGGGCCTGATGGGAAAGTTGTGGATATTTTAGAAAGAGGAAGAACCCATGTTGCCGGGATTATTCTAAAAATCGATCCAAGCGGGCAAATGATCATACACGTGCCTTTACTTGGCAGCACAAAACCCGTACTGATCCCCGCCGGAAGTAAAAAGATCGGAAAGAAAAAAAGCCAAGTTGGGGATAGAATCACTGTAAAAATCCTAGACTGGTCCCCTAAAAATTCTATGATTCTAGGTGAGATCACAGAATATCTAGGCCATATTTCAGATCCTTCCTGCGATACGCTCGCTGCTATCAAAGAATATGCACTACCCGAAGAATTCCCAGAAGATGCGATTGAAGAAGCAAAAAGTTTTGGAAGTAAGATTAAATCTAGCGATCTAGCTAAAAGGATAGATCTTACAGAGACTACTTCTTTTACGATCGATCCGGAAACAGCTAAAGATTTTGATGATGCTCTTTCCATCTCGAAAGACCCTCAAGGAAATTATCATTTAGGGGTACATATCGCCGATGTGGCGCATTATATCCCAGCTGATAGCGCTTTAGATAGATTAGCATCGGTAAGATGCAACTCTACCTATTTGCCCGATAAGTGTATCCCCATGCTTCCGGAAGAACTTTCTAACCACCTTTGCAGCTTAAAGCCAAAAGTGATTAGGCTCACTGTCTCCGTACTTATGCATTTTGATAGTAAAGGAACTTTAAAAAGTCACTCTATAGCTAGAACTTATATCAAAAGCGCTAAGAGATTTACCTATGAAGAAGCTATGGCGATCATTGACGGAAAAGCAAAAAGCCCCTTTAGCAATGATATCCATCTTATGGTGGAGCTTTGTCATCTTTTACGAGCAAAACGCTCTGCAAGAGGAAGCATTGACTTTAGCCTTCCCGATACAGTCATCGAGTTAAATAAAGAGGGAGAACCTACAGGAATTAGAGTTGTCCCCTACGATCTTTCTCATCAACTCGTCGAAGAGTTTATGCTCAAAGCCAATGAAATTGTAGCGGTCCACCTTGAACTGGAAAATAAGCCTCTTCTTTTCCGTATCCATGAAAAACCATCGGAAGAGAACAGCTTAGATTTCTTCGCTCTTGCAAGGTCTTTAGGATTCCCGCTCCCTCAGTCTCCTACCACAAAAGACATACAAAACCTCTTTGATGAAGCAAAAAAAACACCTTTTGGCCAACAGCTCTCGGTTGGGTTTATTCGTATGATGAAGATGGCCTATTACTCTCCTAACAATGTAGGACACTACGGCCTAGCTCTTGAGCACTACTGCCACTTTACAAGCCCTATCCGTAGATACACGGATATCATCATCCAAAGATTACTTTTTGATGAGCAAAAGGAAGTAGAGTATCTTGATAAGATCGCGAACAACTGCTCAAGCCAAGAAAGAGTCAGCATGAAGGCAGAAAATAGCCTAAAGCAACTCAAAAAACTTCGTCTTTTACAAAAATACTATAACGAAGACCCTTCTCGAAAATACCAAGTTGCGATCACCCGCATCAAACCTTATGGTATTTCTTTTGAAATCCCTTCTCTTCTTTTAGAAGGATTTTTACATATCTCTGAGCTAGAAAACGACTACTTTGTCTATGATGGACAAAGAAACATCCTTACCGGAAAGCATACTGGTATCATCCATAAAATCGGACAACCTTTAGAAGTGGTTCTTGATTCTGTAGACTTTATACTACTTGAGAGTAAATGGCAGCTTGCAGGGACAAAGAAAAAGGAAAAAAGATCCCGATGATCCTGCCTCTCGAATTCTATAAGCGAGATGATGTTTGCACTATTGCTAAAGAACTTTTAGGGAAATATCTATTTAGTTGCATAGATGGGCATATAACCGGCGGGATGATTGTAGAGACAGAAGCCTATGCTGGCGCCACAGACAAAGCCTGTCACGCCTATAACAACCGCCGTACCAAACGAACTGAAACCATGTTCCAAGAGGGAGGAATCTCCTACGTTTATCTCTGCTACGGAATGCACTGCCTTCTAAATGTGGTAACAAACAAGAAAGATACGCCCCATGCCGCTTTGATCCGCTCGGTTCAAACAGAAGTAGGAACTGATTTGATACAAGAGCGGAGAAAAAACTCCTCTTTACTTCTTAATGGACCTGGTAAGGTCTGCTCAGGTCTTGGGATTACAAGAGAGCATAACGGACTTTCTTTCCAATCAAAAACAGTATGGATCGAGGACCGCGGTATTCACTTTCAGGAAAACCAGATCATCTCCACTCCTCGCATCGGGGTAGACTACGCTGGGGAAGACGCTCTCCTCCCATGGAGATATTACGTAAGCACATAGTGAGTTTTCGGTGTATTATTTTTTCTAAATACGATACTATGGCGTAAAAGCTGCTATTTGGAAAATCATCATGAAAAAATACTTCATCACAGGTCTCATCATTCTTCTCCCTATCGCTGTTACCGTAGCGGTCATAGTCTTTCTTGTTAACTTTTTAACAGAGCCTTTCTTAGGGATTGCATCCAGCATTTTGAAAGAATTCAATTTGCTCAATCATGGCTTTCTCTTCTTAAGCCCGGAACAAGTCCTTCGTTATACAAGCAAGTTCCTGATATTAATCACTCTTTTTGGAGCAACCCTCCTACTTGGCGCTATCACTAGATGGTTTTTTATCACTACGCTCTTGCATTTGAGCGATAAGATTCTCCACAAAATCCCTGTAGTAAATACTGTTTATAAAACCACGCAAGAAATTATAAAAACTCTTCTTGTTTCCGATAAAAACAGTTTTAAGCAAGTGGTGATGGTAGCTTTTCCAAGACCTGATGTGTATGTAATCGGTCTTGTAGCCAGAGAAGCTCCTAAAATATGCTCAGATATTACCGGAGAAGAAATGATATCCGTGCTGGTCCCAACAACACCAAACCCAACAACGGGTTTTCTGATGATGTTCAAGCAAAAGGATTTACTCTATCTAGATATGAAACCAGAACAAGCTATTAAGTTTATTGTATCTTGCGGCGTCATCACACCCGATTCGATGCCAGTCATTGATAAAAAACAGGCCATAAACTCCAAATGAAAAAGTACTTTATTACCGGGCTTGCCATACTTCTTCCGTTTGCTCTTACTCTGATGATAGTGGTTTATCTGGTAAATCTTTTTACAGAGCCTTTTGTGGGGATAACGGAAAAGTTGCTCTTTACTTTAGAGAGCGAGCAAAGATTTCCCATCATACATAGCCAAGCTCTGACTCTGATCGTCGCCAAGATGATCTCTCTTGTTTTTTTAAGTATTTTAATTCTAGTTCTAGGCTTTTTGGGACAAAAAATTGTCTTTCGCTCAGTTCTACATGGAACGCATAACCTATTTTCAAAAATCCCTTTCATCAAGTCGATTTACACCACTACGAAAGACCTTACCAAGACGATGCTCTCTGGAGATCAGAAAATCTTTACAGGGGCAGCATTACTTCCATTTCCCTCAAAAAGCACGAAAGCGCTTGGTTTAATAACTCAAGATATTCCCCACATATTGAAACAAGTAGCTCCTGAACTTGAAGTTGGAATTTTTGTACCAACAGCGCCCCATCCCATTTCTGGTTTTATCCTTTTCACTTCAAAAAAAGAGATCCAGCCTGTGCCCATTACTGTAGAACAAACTTTCAAATTCATCATCTCTTGCGGATCGCTTGACCTAAAGAGTAACCCTGAAGCCGCCTCTCATGAATCCCAACTGTAAAATCATATTTGTCTCGATCCAAACAAACTCACAAAAGATCGATAAACTTTGCCTTATCTGCAAAGATTTTTTTTTAAAAAAAGCTCCCTTATTGCTTCTTACTGAATCAAGTGAGGCCTCTCAATTTTTAGATGTACTACTCTGGAAATACCCAAAGACAAGCTTCCTTCCCCATGGACTTACCCCATCAAAAGAGCTTCTTCTACTTTCTATGACCCCATCTGGAGATTGTCAAAATATTTTTAACCTCACTTCCAAACCCCTAGAACTATCCAAACAAGTACAAACTATCTACGAATTTGAAGACTTTTCCTCCCCTGAAAAACAAGAGATTAGCAAAAAAAAATTTACTTTCTATAGAGCCTTAGGATTTTCTATCTCTTCTGAATAAAAATCCCTTGAAAGTAACCGACTCTCTCTCTATAGTATATTCAACTTATCCTCGAAAGGAGCCTTTCATGGTACGCATCAGTAAACAAGAAGAAAGAAGACAAGTTTCTCCTCGTAAGAGAAAAAACCCTTCTAAAAAGACAGGAACACTCAAAGACAATCTTCCTTTAGGCTTTAAGGCCCACGCAAATGCAGTGGAAGGTGTACTTACTCAGCAAATGTTCATTCCGAAAATTAAATCAATCGCATAGGTCCATATATGTCTAGACATCCCAGCTATGGCAAATCAAATGCTTCAGGAAAAAAACGCAATGTACTCAAACGTTTTGAAAGAATTGACGTACTGAAAAAACTAGGTCGTTGGAAAGATGGTGAAAATAAAACGGTCACCAACCTTCCTAAAACTCCTGTAGCTCCATAATATATAAAGTTTCGGGCAGAGCAAAACTGCCCACTTTTTTTCTGTGAAAATATTCGTTAAAAACAAACAAAAATCTCTTTCTCTACAAACAGCTAGTGTAAAAGCTATTACTAGGTTTGTGCTTGAAGAGATCTATTCTGTAACCTGTGATCAGGTTTCCATCCACTTTGTCAGTACAAAAACGATGCAGAAGTTGCATGAAGACTTTTTTGACGATCCATCAGAAACAGACTGTATTTCTTTTCCGATTGATTCCCCATGGGATCAGAAAAGCCCCTGCTCTGTTTTAGGAGAAATTTTTGTCTGTCCAAACACAGCAATCAAATACACAGATCTCCATGGCGGCGATCCCTTAGAAGAAACAACTCTCTATATCGTGCATGGGCTACTTCATCTTTTAGGGTATGATGATATTGATCCCAAAGATCGAAAAGAGATGAGGAAACAAGAAAAAAAATGCCTTAGCCTAGTAAAAAGCCAAGGGCTTGGACTTTCACCTTAGACTTTTTGCCACTGAAAAACATCCGGGTCCATACTATTTTTATAGTAAATCTGAAAAAAGGCGATCCCAAATTTCGGATCAGCAAGACGGATAGCTACACGATCCGGTTTTAACCCATAGACTTCTTTTTGGTCTTTAGGAACGGGAATTCCGATTTTTCTCATAGAATTCGCTATATGCTCATAATCTTCAGTAAATTCAGCAGTCCCCTGTATCCCTTGAGGAAAAATAACTACAACCGAGTTCTCTTTCTTTAGGTTAACAAGCTGAACCGGCTGCGCTGTAGCCTGGGAAGGATCAAATGCTGTAATTATAGCCATTTTACGAACTCCTTAAAAAGATTCAAATCATACAAAGTGTAAAATAAATATATATAT
>JABEVM010000167.1 GCA_013041585.1 Chlamydiota bacterium | reverse complement strand
GGTATATGCTACATGGTTAGATGATCCCACCAGCACCGTTGTCATTCGATGGAACTCTTTAGAAGGCGATACAGAGCTTCGCTATAAAAAAGAGGGGGAAGAGGCTTGGAAAAGCGTTTTAGCTGAAAATGAGACTCTATTCCCTGAGAAAATCATCCTTCATAATGTACAACTCACTCATCTAGAGCCGTCTACGACTTATTTATTTAAAATAGGAAACGATCAGAACACCTATACTTGTAAAACTCTGTCAAAAGAGCTTACAACCTTACGTTTTGTGGTTGGAGGGGATGTATACAGGTCCATGTCCTTGGTGGAAGATATGCATATAGAAGTAGCTCATCTTAATCCTGAGTTTGTAGTGATAGGCGGAGATATAGCGTATACGAGGTTTAGTAAACTGGCTATTAAAGATAAAAAGAAGGAAGCAGATCGCTGGTCTACCTTTTTTAAGGTCTGGGGAAAGTATATGATAAAATCGGATGGAAGCCTTATCCCTCTTATGGCAACCCTTGGGAATCACGACATCTCTTCAAGTCAAGATACGTATTTTTCTAAATTCTTTAGAAACGAGAAAACCCCTTCCTATCAAGCTCTTACTATCGGAAAGTATTTGAGTATATTTCTTTTAGATTCCGGCCATAGAGAGTCGATCGACGGAAAACAGTGGATGTGGTTAAAAAAGAATCTAAAAGAAAGAGCCTCTATCCCTAATAAGATCGCTGTGTATCACGTATCTGCCTATCCATCGGTATATAAATACAATGGTGGCACAGCTAAAAAGATTAGGCGATTTTGGTGTCCTCTTTTTGAGGAGTATGGTGTGCAAGTGGCTTTTGAAAACCATAACCATGCATATAAGCGCACTTTTAGGATCAAACAAGAAAAGATCGACCCAAGCGGGGTCTTATATCTGGGTGACGGGGCTTGGGGAGTTCCTGTTCGCTCCCCGCAAAAACCAAAGGATTTGTGGTACCTTGAAAAAAGTTCCGCGATCAATTCAGTTTTTCTAGTTTCCTTAGATGAGCAAGGTTATAAGATTGATGCTATTGACATCGATGGGGATGTTTTCGATCAGGTTGCGATCCCTACTGAAAAACTGCGCAGCAGTAAGAGCGTAGCGCAGTTTCTAAAGGAAGCTATCTTAGGACATTAATTTTTCTAAAATCGAGCTTGATCTCGCAACAAAACTTGGGAGCGCATTTGGATCGAGCTCTTTTTGCGCTAAGAGGGACATCTCGTATACGTACTTAATGATCTCTTCTGCAAGTTCTGGCTGTTTTTCTTTGAGTCCATAGATCCGTGTGATTAGCTTGTTGTTTGTATTTACAACGAGCGTCTTTTTATCTCCCATGCCAGGGGGCAAAGGCTGATTAGAAAGAGACATATAATCTCTGAGCCTGCGCATATTCTCATCAATGATAATGAAGGCTGGAAGAGTATCGCTTGCTAAACTTTTTGCTTCTACATCAATATCATTTAACTTTGATTTGAAAAAATTCGCAATTTGCAGCGCTTCCGTTTTTCCTTCCGCATCTAAAAGAGTTTTTTCTCGTTTAGTATCGAGGATGGACTCATCGATGGCGCCATCGATACGTTGGAATTTCACGGAATCGATCTTCGTTTCCAAGAAACTGATCAGAGTTGTATCGATGTGGCTGTTTGTATAAAGCACTTCAATATTTTGATTTTTGTAGAGCTCTAAGAAATGCGTATGGTTCTTATCATCGGTTGTGTAGAAGACTTTGTTTTTGTAAGCCTCTTTATGCCGCTCTATATATTCTTCTATGGTCGTCCACTGCCCAGAAAGGTTTTTCCAGACTAGAAATTCTTTGACGCGCTCATAAAATTTATCATCTTGGATTGCACCAAGTTTAACAATCACTTCCACGTCAGACCAAGAAGATAGGAATTTCTCTTTTTCTGTGTTGTACAAAGAGGAGAGTTTGTCCGCGACTTTTTTAGAGATGTGGGTTGAAAGTTGGCGTACTGTTCTATCCATCTGCAGATAGCTTCTAGAAACGTTTAAAGGAATGTCCGGACTGTCGATGGCTCCTTTGAGGATCATTAAATAATCTGGAATGAGGTCTTTGCAATTTTCTGAAACGAAAACGCGGTTGCAAAAGAGTTTTATGGTATTTTGGTTCCAGTCAAAGCGCTTGTTGATTTTTGGGAAGTATAAAATTCCTTTTAGATTGAATGGATAATCAACATTGAGATGGACCCAGAAAATAGGATCTGGTTCTAGTGGATATAGGGTGCGGAAAAATTCTAGATATTCTTGATCGCTACATTCAGAAGCAGGTTTTAACCAGAGTGGAATGTTGTGATTTACTCTTTCTCCGTTTAAAAAAATCGGATAGGGAAGAAAGGCGCAGTAGCGCTGCAGGATAGACTTGATCCTGCTCTCTTCTAAAAATTCATCACTTTCTTTATCGATGAAGAGTGTGATGCTAGTTCCTCTTGTCTTTTGAGTTCCTTCTTCGATTGTATATTCAGAAGACCCATCGCAGGACCAAAAAACAGGGGAGGATTCATTACGATAAGAGAGGGTATTGATTTCGACTTTTTCAGAGACCATATAAGCAGAATAGAATCCAAGGCCAAAGTGTCCGATGATTTGATCGTTTTCATTTTGCGACTTGTATTTGCCTAAAAATTCTTCGGCTCCAGAAAAGGCCACTTGCGCAATGTATTTTTCTACTTCTTCCGAAGACATTCCAATCCCTGTATCGGAAATGGTAAGGGTGCGCTTTTCTGTATCGATGGTGAGATCTATACGAAACTCCTCTTCATTTACAGAGGTTTCTCCGCTATCGGAAAGCACCTTTGTTTTATACAGCGCATCGCATGCATTAGAAACGAGCTCTCTGACGAAGATGTCTTTATCGGAATAGAGCCATTTTTTAATGATAGGTAGGATATTTTCTGTATGAATTTTGAGTGTGCCTTGCGCCATAGAGATTTCCTTATAAATTATTTTTTAAAATAGGTTGCGATAGCGTTTGCGTCGACAACGCCACCTTCTTGCAAGATCACAAGTAAGATTGCGATAGGGGCCAGCCAACGAATTAAAAAGAACCATACACGTAAGATCTTTCCTAAGGAAGTTCCTTTTAGAAACTCATCTGCAGTAATCTTTTTATCCATAAACCATCCTACAAAGAGGGTGGTAAATAAAGCTGCCAGCGGCAGCATCCAGCTTCCAGTAAAATAATTGAGTGTATCAAAGAAATCTTTTCCATACAGAGCTTTCCAATTTGCAAAAATCCCACCGGAACCAGAAAGAGCGCTTGGAATTCCAAAAATAAAAATCCCTAAAGAAGAGAGTAAAACAGATTTCGCTCGAGACCAGGAAAGGAGTTCCATCAGGTTTGCAACAACCACTTCCAAAAGGGAAATCGTTGATGTCAACGCTGTAAAGACAAGCAGGATAAAGAATACCGTAGAAATGACAAGCGTACCTGGCAGCTCGTTAAAGAGGACGGGGAGTGTTTTAAATACAAGGCCCGGGCCTCCTTCTGGCGCCATACCAAAGGTGAAAATGATAGGGAATATCATCAGCGACCCAAATAGCGACACGAGTATAGTCATGGTACTTACGATGAAGCCTGTTTTAGGAATATCCTCTGAATGCTTCATATAGCTTCCATACGTAATGATAATACCAAGGCCGACGCTCATGGTAAAAAAGGACATGCCGAGGGCATCAAGGATGCTAGAGGCTTTTAGTTTCGCAAAATCAGGGTAGAATAAAAATTTAAATGCATCTCCAAAACCACTGAGGGTCATGCTGTAAAAGAATAGCCCTACGAGGATGACAAGGAGCGCTGGCATAAGCTTACGGCTCCAATATTCGATCCCTTTTCGGATTCCACCGTAAACGATACCGATGTTGAGCAAGATGAAGATAAAGAGCCAAAAAATATTGATATCACCGGAGGTATATAAAGAGGTAAAGACGTCGCGGATTTGGGTTGGAGTTCTTCCGGCAGTAAAGTGGTTGATTGACATAAGGGCGTAGTTAACGCACCAGCCGGATACAACACTGTAGTAAGATAAAATTAAAAAGGTTGTGAGAACATTGAGCCAACCTAAAAGCTTCCAGTTATTTGACTGGTTGCTTAAATCACCAAAAGCAGAAACAGCGCTCCTTTGCGTGTTTCTACCAATTACGAGCTCAGCAATAAAAACGGGTACGGCGATAAAGAATGTAAATAAGACGTATAAAAGGACAAATGCCCCGCCCCCGTTTTCTCCAGCCAGATAAGGAAATCTCCATAAACTTCCTAAGCCTATAGCAGACCCAGCGGCTGCCATGATGAACCCAATCCTTGAGCCCCAATGTTCGCGTTGTTGTTTCATAAAATTTCTTTAATTTTTTTTGTGAAAATAAAAAAGTATGGAAGTTTTGATACT
>JABEVM010000166.1 GCA_013041585.1 Chlamydiota bacterium | reverse complement strand
GAGTTAGCTACCAGAATAGGATTTGTCTGGGTCAAAGAAGAACTGTTATATTTTGTAGACAGGTGTGGCAAATGGTTCTGAAAGTGAGCGTTAATCCATTGGTCTCAAGTTCGAATCTCATACCCGGAGTTTTTTTCTCAAACAAAGCAGAAATGTGATGTTTTTCCGAGGCCCTAATACAGGTATATTCGATACAACCTTAAGATAGACATCTGTAAAAATCACAAATAAGACTTTAGAGCTGGAAGGAAACTATTATCTTCCCTATAGCCCTTCATAACTTTAAAGAAGTAAAGGCAAAATACGACCCACAGGGCCTCTTCATAAATCAATTTTATAAAACCTATCTGAATTCGGATCTATAATTGCTAGAGCAAAAACAAAAGATAAACTACAAAAAAAGAAGAATAGAAAATTGTCGCTAACTAAAGAGAGGAAAAGTTGGACTTTAGTGCAAATTACAGATTTCGAGGAACCGTCAAGTACCAGCGCACTCTTTCAAAAGCACCTTCCGGTTTACCAACAAAAACCATTTTGCCTTTCTGACCTGTGACTTTTGTAAATTCTACTTCGCTGCTTACCAAGGTATCTAAGTTTGTATATTTACCTTTAATCAGGTCTGCCTTTTCATCAAAATCATATAATTCAATTTTAACTCCCTTCTTGCCGAAAGGGGCAGTAAAACTATGAATTCTCTCTTTATGCTCAACTTGAAGAGCATTTGCAATTGTGGAAGGCTGTCCGGTAGAACACCATACTTGTCTTATTTCTCCTGATTTAACTGGACCCATTATTACCTCCATTTTTGATTAATTTCTAATTTTAGTTCAGTTTTTATAAAAAATCAATAATTTATTTATTGGAATAAAATTATTTATTATCTATTTTGCAGAAATAAAAAGGAATATACATGCAGCAAATAGATCCTCAAGCAGCAATAGAAAGAAATCGAGCCTTACAATTTTTAACTAATCAACTAGATGTCAATACTGGAAGTATCCGGCAAGGAAGGGCCAATACAGTTGCCCTAAAAGCTCTAAGGGAAACAAGAGAATTTTACGAAACTCATGCAAATACTTTAACTACAACCGAACTTACTCGTTTGAGAACTTCTCTTGCACCTTACCAAGAAGTTGAGATACGAGAAGCTTTTCGAACTACTATAACAAGTAGAATGCAAAGTATTTTTTTTAGAATCCACGCTTCAAAACCGAAGACTACACGTGAATTATACGCTTGTATTGACGAAAGAATTACAATTCGAAATTCCTGTAGGGCTTTTATCGAAACACCTCCTGAGAACCCTCAAAACATCCATCAGGGAGATTTACTCAAAGCTTATATACTCCAAAATAGAGCGGAACATCCTCGTCTGTTCTTCTCACTCCAAGAAGAAATCAATGAGTGGAAAACTATTGCTCCTATCCTAAATGCAAACTTACTAGCAGAACTTGAAGGCCTTCATTTTACAGAGCAAGAAATAAAAACTGGGGCTATCTCACCAGAGCGTCCTAACTTAAGGGATCTCATTAATGAGGTTGCTGACGGAGAAACTTTGGTCACTCAAGACGCACAAGTAGAAACTCAGACTCAACAATTGCGAGAAGATAGATTATACAGGCTACGAAATCTGTCACTGATTTACCAAGATTTATTTACAAATTCTCCCAATATAGATCCAGCAACTCCTGTTGCATTAAAATATTTTCCAAGAACGTATGGGTGGTTTATAGGAGCTCTTGATGTTTCAGGCCAAGCATCAGATTCACAAGTTGAAGTTTCTATGCAAGGAATTGCAAACCAACATCAAATTCGTATCATTTCCGATGTTTCACCAACCTCTTATGCCATAACCCATGGTCAATTAAACCAAACAATACGATTAAATTATAAAACCGGTAGACCGGCACAATATGCTCAAGATTTTGTTGAGTTTTCTTCAAAAGATGCGCGAATTCCTGCAATGAGACAACATCCAAACATCCAAGAATATAATCAGCTTTTGAATGTAATGATTAGGGAAAGAGGAAGTAGAAATCATTTATGGAGAAGGAGAGAAAACGAAAATTCCAGAAATCATGACATCAGGGGAACTCCTTTTGAAAAGGATCGTTCTAAAAAAGCTATTGCTCTTGGGGCTGCCATTGGTTCTGTAGTCAGCATGAATTTAACCTATAGTGAAGGTGGGAATATGCTGATTGGAGAAGACCAAAATGGTCCGTATGCCATTATTGGAATGGATTCCTATGCTGCATCGAAATATCTCATGGAAGAAAATTTAGGCAGACCACTATCGGATGATGAAATTAAAATGGCTTTTGCAATCGATTATGGAATTCCTAAAGACAAAATTTATTTTATTGAACAACCCGGAGACTTTCACCTAGATATGAGCATGTCACTTGCAGGTGGACGAAAAATTTTACTCAACGATTCCGTGCGTGCTTATCATGAATTTAAAAATCATCCTGCACGAATCGAAGCTTTACGAGCTAAAGGTATTGTCTCTCCAGAGCAAATTAGGGCGCAAAATAACCTAGATCTCAAGAATGCTAAAAGAAGAAAAAAATTTGAGGACCAAGTTCATACACAACTGAGAAGGCAAGGCTTTGAAGTAGAAAGACTTGCTGGTAAGTTTTATTACGAGAGTGATTCCCAAGCAATGAATTTTTTTAATACGGTAACAGCCACTACGCCACAGGATCAACCCATAGTTATTGCAACGGCATGTGTAGATGCCGATTATGAAAACAAGTTTAAGAATCTTATTCGACAACATTTTGATAGAGCGGTTCCAGAACAAAATATTACTTTTCTAGGTCCTGAAGAATCCCAAGCCTGCTTTGAAGGTAGTGGTGGTATTTTTTGCAGAATTAAAACGATCCCTCTTCCTTAATTGAATACCACTTGCTATTTGTCGTAACCTATTGAATCCATGTTCTTGTGAACGGAAGTTTGAATTCGAATCTTTGTGGAAGATTCCTTGCTAATATGGCTTTATTCCCAATCTTCCCTTAGCAAACCCGGGCCTGTATGGAGGCTATAGACGCTAATACTTTAAAATGTCAAAATGTCAAATCTGATATTAATTCGAGATTAGAAAATGCCAAAACATAAGCCTAATACAATATGGATTGATGCAGATGCTTGCCCTAAAGCAGTAAAGGAATTAATTTTTAAGGTAAGTCGTCGCTTGAATATAAGCGTTATTCTAGTGGCAAATTCCTATCAAATTATTCCGCAAAGCAATCTGATAAAGTTGACTATTGTAGATAAAGGATTCGATGCGGCCGATCAACACATTATTGATCTGGTCGAAATTCACGATATTGTCATCACAGCTGATATTCCTCTAGCAGCGAAAATTTTGAAAAAAAAGGCTAAAGCTATCAATCCACGAGGCGAAATTTATAATGAAAATAATATTGGTTCAATTTTATCGATGCGCAATTTCATGAAAGAATTTTATGATGCTGGCTCAATTATGGGCGGCCCACCGGCATTTGGACCAAGAGATATGAAGCAATTTGCCGATTCACTAAACAAACTCTTGTCATAGCTTAAAATGAAAAATGACATTCTTAAAAACAAGTATGAACTGCGCCTCCATCTACATGTAAGGCTGCGCCAGTAATAGCAGAAGCTCTGGGACTACAAACAAAGGCAACTAAGGCGGCAACTTCTTCAGGAGATGCAAATCGTTTGATCAAGGAGCTTGGCCTAACACTTTTAAAAAATTCCTTCTCAAACTCTTCAAAGGACTTTCCTCCGCTTACCTGTGTTACAAAGTCTTCAACACCTGCTGAATGAGTTGGGCCAGGAAGGATAGAGTTCACAGTAACTCCTGTACTTGAGCAGTATTCGGCAAGACCACGTGAGACTGCAAGCTGCGCTGTTTTTGTCATGCCGTAATGAATCATCTCAACAGGAGTTTGAATAGCACTTTCACTGCTGATAAAAATGATGCGCCCCCAATTTTTCTTTTTCATAGAGGGCATATAGGCTCGGCTGAGGCGCACTCCGCTGTGTACATTGATTT
>JABEVM010000165.1 GCA_013041585.1 Chlamydiota bacterium | reverse complement strand
TTTTACAAAGGAATAGGTTGCATTTTACCTAAAATTTGTTTAAATTGAAGATATGAAACGAGATATTTACCAGCTACTTGAAGAGTGGAAGCGATCAACCAGACGCAAACCGTTAGTATTAAACGGAGCTAGACAGGTTGGCAAAACCTATTCTTTGAAACATTTTGGGAAGACATCTTACAAGAAGATGGCCTACCTGAATTTCGAAAAAGATGAAAAACTAGGTCAATATTTTGATGGTACACTAGATCCAAAGCAACTCATAAAAATCCTAAGTATTCACACGCAAGTAGAGATCGAACCAAATAACACCCTACTCGTCTTTGATGAAATTCAAGAATGTCCAAAAGCGCTTAATAGTCTAAAATACTTTTGTGAGGAAGCAAACGAGTATCACGTTGTTGCTGCGGGCTCACTTTTGGGAGTTAAAACTGCGAAAGAAAAGGGATTTCCTGTTGGAAAAGTCAATTTTCTCCATTTATATCCTTTAACCTTTTTTGAATTTCTCTCAGCTTTAGGCCAAGAGAAAACACGATTATTCCTAGAGGAACATCTCTCTTATGAGTCAATTCCAAACCCAATGCATGAGAAATTAATCCAACTATTGAAAATTTACCTCTTCGTTGGAGGAATGCCAGAAGCTGTTGCTGAATATGCCAAAACCGAAAGTTTGAATGTTGTCAGGGAAATTCAATTAGAAATCTTGAATGCTTATGAAAAAGATTTTGCCAAACACGCACCATCCAATGAGATAATGAAAATTACGACAGTCTGGAAACAAGTTCATCGTCAACTAGCAAAGGAAAATAAGAAATTTATTTTTGCAGCAATTCGAAAAAGCGCTCGAGGTAGAGATTATGAAGAAGCCATTCAGTGGCTTTCAGATGCAGGCCTTATTCATAAAAGCTACCTCGTGGAATCTCCAAAATTTCCACTTAGCGCCTATGCAGACAATAACATTTTCAAGATTTTTTTAGCTGACGTAGGATTACTTGGCGCTCAAAGTAATCTTTCTCCTCAGACCGTTATCGATGGAGACCTTTTATTCACAGAATTTAAAGGAGCTCTCACAGAAAATTATGTAGCTCAAGAATTGATCGCAACCAAACAGAAAGAACCCTATTATTGGACAAGTGAAGGAGAAGCAGAAATTGATTTCTTACTCGAAGAAGATCATGAGATCTATCCATTAGAAGTGAAATCAGGTACAAGTCAGAAAAAAAAGAGCCTTCTTGTCTATAATCAAAAATATACACCCTCAAAACTCATCCGAGCTACTACGATGAATTTAAAACATGATGGAGACATTTATAACTACCCTCTCTATCTGATCTCACAATTTCCAATATCCAAATGAAAAAATACGTCTTCAAACCATACAATCAAAAGTTTCCAAATCTTTTTGAAAAAGAAAAAAACCGCATCTCTTCTCATAGTAAAATCAAACTCCATATTGAGCATGTAGGAAGTACAGCAGTTCCAGGCCTAGGAGGAAAAGGGATCATCGATATCGCCATTGCAGTTAATGAAAATGAGATCGACTCCTTATCTAAACACCTTCAAGATTTAGGTTATGAATTTAGAGAGAATGGCAGCACTCCAAACAGGTTATTTTTCAGAATAGACTTGCCTGATCTAGACGAGGGAAAAAGAAGATACCATGCGCATTTACTCTGCATAGGAAATAAGGAATGGGAAGATTTGCTCGCCTTTAGAGATTATCTTACAAATCATCCAGAAGAAGCTAAAAAATATGAAGATTTGAAGAAAAAAGCTTCTGTAGAAGTAGAAGAAGATGGCGCCAAATATAGAGAGTTAAAAGATCCTCTGTTTAAGCAAATCTTAAAACAGATCAAAGAAGAATTCACGTCTTAGAAAAAGCAAAGAGCATTGTGAATAACACAATGCTCTTTGTTCAAGCTTAAAAATTTTCTGATTAATAACTTGCAACCACGGAAAAGTGTATCATTGACCATCCGCCAGGGAAATCATTTTTATGAAGTTTTATACCCCAATCAAAACGAGCTTGAAGATAGTGATCAATGTTGTAGCGAATTCCAGGACCGACACCTAGAACATAGTCATTCTTTTTCATACCAGCTAGTTTTTCATTTCTAGTCAGAATGTTATGAGAAAATCCGTAATCTAAGAATGCTAAGAATTGGATCTTGTCATGAATTTTTCTCTTGCATGGAAGAAACACAGAGAACTTTGGTGATAAGAACTCTGTTCTAAAGAGCACTCCATCATCTGCGTTGAGCTGACGCTCTTCATAACCACGTACCGTGCTAAAGCCCCCAAGACCGAGCTCTTCACTTGGGAGAAGTCCTCCGGTACTTACTTGTCCTGCCAAGTTAAAGGTCCAATAAAAGCTCTTAGGAAGTAAAAGCTTATAATTTATACTAGATCTTCCATAGACATAAGTGTGGTCAGCTGCTGGATTCAACTCTTTAAAATCCTTTTGAGATTGATCATCAACCCATGAAAAGGGAGAAGTATAAATTTCCGCATCAAAGCCAAGCTTATTTATGCCACGTTCATAGCCAAGGTTGTAGCCGATCATAAACTGTGTCAAATTCACCGGTCTACCAGCTCGGGCACCACTCTCCACAAAGAAGGCGGTGTTATTTGCTCTCTTGAAATCAAATCCCCAAATGAACTCCTGTAAAATCCATGGAGAGGGAGGAAGTGGGATCGTATAACGCAAACTTGCTTGCGCAGCACGCCCATTTGTTCTTGATTCAAAAGGGAGGTCTGCGTGTATTTGTGAATATCCTCCGAATATATTGATAAAGTGTTGGATCGGTGCTATCGGTATCGTATAGCTTCCTGTGATCGCATTAAACTTGTGAGGATCTGGAGCCATGCTGTACTGCACTGTCAGGATTTGATCAAGTCCAAAAGCATTACCCCAAGTTCCCCCAGCAAATATACGTGTACGGTCAATGTGCTGAAGCCCTGTATTGTCAACACCTGCATATCCATTTAAAGGAAAGCGATCGTTTACAAGGATCTCAAGATCTGTTGTATCCGATTCACTTCCTGGCGCGTAGACTAAATCCGCTCTTCTGAAAGGATTATGATTGATATAGTTTAGATTGTTAAGAAGAAGATTTTCATTGATCTTCTCTCCTTTTTTCACTTTGATCGCATTACTATATCTCTCTTTAGAGAAATAGCGATTTCCACGAACTTCTACTTTATCTAACGTACTTTCTGTAACAATAAACTGTATAATTCCTTCCGTGACATCTTGTTCTGGCACTTGCACAGATACGAGAGGGCGATTGGAATCGCGATAGAAAAGAATGATATCTCTCTTAATAGAGATCAGATCACAAGCTCTGAGTGGTTTGCCAATATACGTGCTGAGCGTGTCACTAAGATCGCCTTTACTACCTGGAACATCTAGATCGATAAACTGAATTTCAGAATCATCATCACGACTAGATCTCATTGCTTTTTCACTGCCAAGCAGACGAACGCCTGTCACTTCTTTCACAAGGATGTCTTCATTTGTAGAACAAATGGGAGGCTCAGCATACTTGGGAACACACTCCGTACCAACAGGCCAGTTTGGCGCCTCGCAAGTGGGAGTAAACTGCTTGCAGTCTGCATCGTCATTATGCAAAGGAGATTTCGTAGATCCACCGCTTGCTGCCATTGCAAGCTGACCTGAAGGTAAACCCCGAGCATTTTCTTCCATAGTGGTTAAAAAAGGAGGTGTAAATGCCTCTGCTTTATCCTGCGACTTTATGTTTACAGCACTTTCGCTTTTAAAGGGTGCTTCTTCAAAATCATCCGCAAATTCATCTTCAAATGCTACCTCATCCTCTTCAAGGCTTCTACTTGGATAACTTTCATTTTTTGAAGGAAGAAAAGGAGGCGTAAATGATGCAATTTCTTTTGCACCATCAGGACCTACAAAAGCGCTTTCTTGTTGATTCACTTGTGGTTCATTTGCAAAAGCGAATTCCTTTTCATCGCGAGTATTTACAAAGTTAAGATCTTGTAGATCATCCTCTTGAAATTCATCAGCAAACGTAATGGAATCCTCTAAAGGTGCATCTTTGTTTGTATCAACACCTGTCTCCTTACCTGAAAAAGGAAGACTTGCTACATTCACACCTTTAGTTTCAGAAAAAATAACATTTCCTTCTGAATCTTCCGACAAAGACACTCTAGTCCCTGCGCTGTTTGAATGATCCTGCTTTGAAGGAGCTACTATATATGCCATTGTAGCTACCGAGGAAAAAAGACCGAACAACAGGATATTCTTTTTCGTAACGCTCATTTTCGATTTTCCGTATTTTCTTTTCATGATTAATAAAATCCACGCAAGGAGTTAGTATTTTTCAACATTTCAGCTTTTCTTCTACGGATCGAAAGACCTTTACTTTCGACCACTTCATAACTTGATAAACCATCTCTATATAAGATGTCTTTACCACCTTTATTTTTCACACGATAGGTGCCTCTATCATGTGTGACGGTAAAGTCATTCCAATAGTACCAATCGAAGAAGGCAAATATATCTTCTTCATCTAGGTCGAAGAGCATTTGTGCATCCAGAAATGCGCTTCTCGCCTCTACCTTAGCAATCTGAGGATCAGTTGGACCGCTAGGTGGTACAGGTGTCGGGGTCGGTGTTGGTCCTGGT
>JABEVM010000164.1 GCA_013041585.1 Chlamydiota bacterium | reverse complement strand
TAAACTTATAAAAATTAGAATAGACGAAATCTAAAGATGGAATATACGGATTAAAAGGCACTCCTTTTTTAATCAATAATCTAGCAATCTCAAATTGACCATTATTTATTGCTACAACAATAGGAGTTTGCCAACTACGATCCCTATACTCAAGCTGTGCCCCATGCTCAATTAAAAGACGAGCTACTTCAGTATCCCCATTTCTTATTGCCATTTGTAGAGGGCGGTGATCATTACGGGAATTATCATTCACATCTACACCTGCAAAAATTGCTGTTTTTACATATAAAAGCAGTTGAATCCCTTTCATTTCTGCAACTATATTTCCAAGAGTTACTAACTTTAGCTCAAGCATATAAGAGTTAATTTCTCGAATGACTTCTTTAATGTGCGTTGGAAAATTTACAATGTGAGGTGTTGCTAATTTATTTAAATGGCCAAGCCAAAACTTTTGTAAAGACTCTACCCCCTCTTCATCAAATGCAATTAGCGATAGGGTAGTTTTTCGATTGCTGAATGTTTGACTACAAGAAATTGCTAATTTCTCGGAATCTATGATGGCTTTACTTTGGATAAGAATAAAAAGATCATGGTAATCTTTCATCCTGCTATTACCAGTTGCCTTAGAAATTATCGTTTCAAGTTTTTCAGAAAAAATCGTTTCAACCGGGTAAACAAGCAATGAAATTTCTTCTTCGAATATGGGTTTGCCTTTATGTTCAAATAATTCAATATTGCGATCCTGTGGCTCGACAACATCTCCTATACCTACATCAATTTTAATGTTATCTCTTATCCTTCCAAGTCTAATTTGAAGAGTAATTCTAAATCCTGGATAGTTCATATGAGGCTGATCAAGAGGCTCTATCTTAAAGAATGAAAATGTAAATCCATCTTGCGAAGGCTCTGTTATAATTTGAGAGATCGCTTTTATAATTTCTTCTTCTTCCGCATTGATCTTTGTTAGTAAAAAATCAAGATCCGATGTTTCCCTGCCAATTTCGATCATATAAGAAAGAAGAAAACCTCCTTTAAAAATAAACTTATCGGAAAAAGAAGACCTAGCAAGTCTTACAAGAAATCGTTCTAAAAATAGTTTTGTCAAACATTCCTGGACTACTATTTCTTTCTCTCTAGATATTTTTCGAATTCGATCTAGTAAAGCTTTTTCATTCATGTTGTCACCGTTAATAAATAAGGAGTGATATCGAACCTCAATTTCTTTGCATACTTTTGAAGTTTTATTAGATCTAATTTTTTCTTACCTTTACCTCTATAAGATGAAGCCATTTTTAGGGCTTTGATTGCAACTTCACGGCTTAAAAGTCGAAACGAATCAACGATTGTTCTCTCAACATCAAATATGGGAAGTGAAAATCCATCCAGATCAATTGTGGTTGCCCCGAGGTTCATATCTCTAAATCTCACGATCCTTATAAGTCGACCACGTTTAACTGTTGTGCCATGGGAAACAGCAATCCAATGTTGACGTGGAATCTCTTCTGTAATGCCGTATAATGCTAAGGCAGAAATTAGGCAAACTCTTCCTTTAGGAACAGTTCCTAATGTTTCGATAAGATCTTGCCATTGAAACCTTGTGATAGGATGCTCATAACTGCATGATTGATATACCCCACGACTAAGTCGACGAATATATCCTTGCTTAAGGTAATGCCCCAATAACGCAGAGGATACTCCTAGCTGCTTTGCCTCTTTAGCAGTAAAAGACGGTTCTTTCAGAAGCTTGTCTAGCAAGGGTATACCTTCTGATTTTTTCATCCTGTTACTCCTTTCTCTTAACTTAACATCAAAACCCAATAATTACAACTGGGTTTTGATGTTAAGTTATAGAAAAACACTACTACCTGAGGATAAAAGAGATGGATATTCCAAAAACATTTAATGGTAAATTACTTAAATTCAATGAGATAAAAAAGAAACGGACGAAGCAGGATTCGAACCCATGGTCCATACAGATACAAATTAAAATACCTGCAAAATGCAGATACAAATCTATAAATGAAACGCTACATAACGCAAATTATGTAAAACTAGCGGCTTAAAATCTGTAATTAATTAGTAAAAAAAGAAACGGAAGGAGTAGGATTCGAACCCACGGTCAGTTGCCCGACTTCTGTTTTCAAGACAGACGCATTAGGCCACTCTGCCATCCTTCCGTATCAGAAATGATGCAAAATTATATCTTTTTGCGTAAATAATTCAAGGCTAATCTTTAAGCCAGTCAACCATGGCTTTTCCAAAAAGCGGTAAATCAGCAGGAGTCCGGGAAGTGATTAGGTTTTTGTCTATGACAACAGCTTCGTCTTTCCAAATCACACCGGCGTTTTCCATATCGTCTCGAATAGCAAAAAAACTAGTAGCAGTTCGATTTTTTAAAATCTTGGCGGATATCGGAACCCAACCTGCATGGCAAATAAACGCGATCATTTTCTTTTCTTTATCTGCTTGTTTGACTAGCTCTAAGACTTGGGGATTCCTACGCAGTTTATCAGGAGCAAACCCTCCTGGAATGAGGATGCCATGAAAGTCTTTTAAAGAAATTTCAGAGATTGCAGCTTGAGAAACACATGGGTATCCATGTTTTCCTGTATAATTCTTTTTAGCTTCTTTCCCTGCGATGACAGTTTTATGGCCCGCCTCTTCAAGACGATATTTTGGATACCAAAGCTCGAGATCCTCATATAGCTCATCTACCAAAATCAATACCGATTTCATATATAACTCCTTTTACGTAGGAGAAGTTATATCGCGAAGAATATTGTTACAAGAAATTTTATATAGAAGAGTTTGCTGGATTCACCTTTACAGGAAGGAATAAAAAGCTATTTGCATCATTGTTATTTTGATTGTATGGATATCTTTCAGCTAAGGAGGCTGAAAGCATTTCAAGTGATGCAAATTTATCTATAGTGGCAGGCGTTTTTTTCTCTTTGCCATGGGAATCAAACATGAGAATTTCTTGTGTTTCTGAATTTAGTACAATTGCATAAGTGTATCCTCGACCTGTAATCAGCGCTCCTTGAAAGCCTCTATCTTTAATGAGCTTTAGATTTTCTTGGAAAAAGGCTTTCTCATTAGAGGTAATTTTGCACATGATCCCCTCTCCAGCAGTGAGATTGAGATAACGAATTGCAATATCAACCTCTAGTGGCGACAACTCTCCGTTTGGTACCAAGTCGAGAATAACAGGATCATCCGATAGTATTTCTTCATGTCTGATAATGCCTTCTTCTAAAGTCTCATCCATCATAGGAAGAATTGCTTCCATTTGAACTGAAGTAGAAAGAACTATCTCTAGAAAGCGAAAGCAGATCAAAGTACAAGAATGATCCCCTCTTCCAGCAAAATGAAACTGGCTCTTTCCGCCTACTACTTGAGTTACGGGAACTTCATTCACTTCTACAAAGGTTGAAGCCCGGACTGTTGTTGTAGCATCAGATTTCTTTCCGTCTTTCAATTCCATAGAGTGTTCAAGAACACTATCATCTTCTACCACACCACCTAATTCAGTAGAACTCGAATCTCCCCCCCTTGTTACAGGGCTCGGCTTAATCGCATGCCTTAGAACCTCTTCCCTACCTTCACGAGGAAAATAAAAAGAAACAACTAAAGATGAAAAGAATTCTCTACTTATAAGAAGTACAAGACCCGCAAGAGAAATCTGCTCCGAATCTTCCAGTTCAGTATGGTATTTACTGGCTTCATCCCCTTCCCCAATAGAACCAACGTCAACTTGAAAAAGTTGATTGTCTCTATAACTGTTTCCTGTAATGTATCCTAATCCCATGAAAGTTAAATCCGTAGTTAAAATTGAAAGTAATTATAC
>JABEVM010000163.1 GCA_013041585.1 Chlamydiota bacterium | reverse complement strand
CTCCTCCCCCCACCCCTCCGCCGCGAAGCGGAAAAAGAAATGGAAAGGAAATTTTTGGTTTTGCTTCGCCGTTTCAGGCTCCAAAAAGAGTAATCTTATTTTAACATTTTTGTTTGCTCTTTTCTCCACCCTCACGGCGACCGAGGCGCTTCCTCTCCGCGTTCTATGGTAACTTGAGACTTTGTGCCTCCGACCGAGTTCGGTGGTAACTCATAAAGCGGATTGTGCTAGGCACAAACAAATCTGTATGTGCTTGCCCCGCCCGCCCTGTGCGCACACAAATCCCCGCCGTTTTTAGGAGATATTATGAAACGGCGGGGATTGCTCCCTAGAACATATCGCTTGGGTCTTGTTTTAAAATATCTTGAATTTCTTTATCTAATCTTTCTCGTTCGGTTTTTATTTCCTCTTTTGAAATCTCATGATCCCAAAGAGAGTTAAAAACACCATAGACAAAAGAATTTTTGTTTTTAACTCTCTTATTGTGGATTCTTACTAGAACCAAAAATCTTTTGGTTCTTTCGTCCATCTTCGGTAAATCGCCGATAAGACCAGTCAGCAATCGTTGAACAAGCGCAAAATTTTCTGGGACAACTCCATGACCATTTATGAACAAGTCCTCAATCCGCGTTAATGCGCGATTAATAGAATCCATATTGAAATTCAATCTATCAATACTGATTTGATACATAAAAAATTTATTTATCAAATCTATGCTCGCAAGGTCTATATCTAATTTTTCTGGTATCTCAACATGAAATAATCTTGTAATATCCACTTTTCCTTGTCCGAGGATATTTTGCATACCCTTAATAAGCACTTCTAGCGCACCGAAGTCGTTAAGATGTTTGTTCAATGCTCTTTCCAACAGAACAAGTGCGTTTTTGTGTTGGACAAATCGCTCGCGCCTTTTGGTGATGATATAGGTTATCAGCCCGAATATAAAAGCAAAAAATGCACCCGCAAACGCACCCCAAAAACTTGAAAATCCTGAAGAACTAATGGAATGATTAAGGAAATGGTGGTGATAATAAAAATCCATTTTATTTTTCTCCTTGCAATGCTCGCTTTACCATATCCACTATTTTTTCAAAACTTGTGTGAATTTCACTAAATTGGTCGTTACTTATCGTGTTTGCGGCTAACATTTTCTCGGCTACTTTCTTTACTTCACTTCCATATACCTTGAGCTCGTTTAGATCAGGGGGAGATATTGTGAAAATACCCGCAACATCTTGAAGATGTTGCAATAACAAGATGATGAACCAAGCTTTTTGAACTTCGGTAGTATCAAAATGCCCCTTTTGTTCCTCCTTAGTAAGTAATGTCCCCAATTCAAACATCATGAGATATCTCTGCGCATACGACAAATTTTTCATTGTCTCAAGAGATTTTTCTGTACTTTCTTTTTTCTCTGGTTCAGCTAAATCAAGCATCCGACTTTTTGCTTTCTCTAATAGCTCATTACAGCGATTTTCAAGATCGGGGTCGCTTTGCAAAACATAGTTTTTATAACCACCACTCATTATTTCAAGTGTTCTGGTATAGATATCGAGAGAGCTGGGAGCATAATTCACTTTCAAATCACTGATACTAAATTCTTCGTCTCTCTCAATTTCACTTAAAATCTCGGCATGTTCTGTAAGGTCTTTGCCTAATGCCTGTTGAAAAGTTGATTCAGGTATTTCTCTTCCAAGAAGCTGACAAGCCTCAAGCATAAGTTGATGTCTGCCAATAATTTTAGTTTTTATATCTTCTTTCATAATTAACCTTTTATAGGTTGTAAATCTCGAAATTTAGAACCAAAGTAATCTTCTAATTCAAAATATCTCTCAGGGAACTGATCGTTAATACCTTTAAGAAAATGCCAAAGGACAAAACTTTTTTCCCATTCAGATATTTTCCTTTTATCAACCATGGAATCTAACCTATCTTCCCAATTTTTTAGCTCCTTAGATATATCTTCTTTAACGCTCTGCATTTTCTCTTTCTTTTTCAAATCGGTTTCCGCTTTAATTTTATCGTTTATGATCTTGTAGCGCCCCAAGTAGATGTAATATGTGAGATCGTCGCGATCGGTAGATGTGGAATCATGATCCTCCATATTTTCCTTTATGCTTTGAGCAACAAAATCTCTGATCTCCTCTTTCATTCCCTCGTCTGCAGTCGGGTAAAGATGTGGAAAAAATTCCCGCACTTTTTCTTCGCTTTTTTCGGCAACCTTCAACGCTAATTCATATTTTTTGCCACGGTTTAGTTGGAGAAGTTGGTAGGCGATAAAAACTAAAACGGCGATAATGATGATGAATGTCCAGCTCATAATTTATTTTATAAAATGGTTAATGTCTTTTTTGTAGACCTTTGCAAACTCTGCTAATTCTACCGCATCAACTCCACGCTCGCCTCGTTCTATTTTGGAAACATACGCTTGAGGTTTCTTCAATAGTTTTCCTGCCTCTACCTGCGTTAAACCTGCCTCTTGGCGAGCGGAACGGAGTTTTGCGGTGAGATGCTGATATTTTGCTTGGTATTTCTTCGACATATAGATATTAACATAATATAGTCGAAAGTGGAATATACCATTTTAGATTATTGTGATAAACTAGATTTATGCTGTCGGCGAAGCAAAACCAAAAATTTCCTTTCCATTTCTTTTTCCGCTTCGCGGCGGAGGGGTGGGGGGAGGAGACGCGAGAAAAATGCAAGGAAATTTTTTGGTTTTTGCACACGCGAGTACTCGAGCGTGTCCGAGGCGCGCATCATTGGTCGTCAGG
>JABEVM010000162.1 GCA_013041585.1 Chlamydiota bacterium | reverse complement strand
GGATATAGTTAAGATTATTTTAAAATAATCTTAACTTACTATTTTTTGTAAAAATTTTATTTGTCTTAAATCCACCAAATCTATAATCAATTAGACAAAGACAAACACATGGAGAGTTTTATGGAAATCAGAAAAACAGATACACCAATTACACAAACCCATACTTTTGGACCAAAACCGGCAGAGCCAGCTGGTGAAAGTAAAGCTATGCAAATTCATATTGCTTTTATGAAGGAGCCGAAAAAAACAAATGCTTCACTTACCCCCCCTTCTACACAGGAAGTAAGTAAAGCATCTCAAGTATTTGCTCGTTCAAAGCTCTAGATTAAGATCTAGAACTTGGCAAAATACGGAAGGATCTGACTGCTTTAACTGCAATGCAAAGTTTAACAGCATCGCCAACAATAAAAGGTAGGCATCCAAGCACAAAAGCCGAACTTAGACCTACAAAAGTAGAAAGCCATGCAATTCCGAGGAAATAGACAAAAGCATTTCCAACTGTCATTGCTAAAAAGCATTTTGCAATACTTTTCGTTGAACTATTTTCCCATAGCAGTCCGCAAAGATACGTTCCCACTAGATATCCTATGAGATATCCGCCTGTAGGACCGAAAAAGTGGTGAGCTCCACCTGCACCCCCTGCCATAACAGGAAGTCCCATCATTCCTTGTGCCAAAAATAAAAGCACGGCTCCAGCGCCTCTTTTACTTCCGAGAAACGCACCAAAAAAGAGACAGACTTGACATTGCATTGCGATGGGTACCGGCGAAAAAGGCAATGGAATAGATACTGCGCCAAAAAGTGCGATGATCACGCTTGCTACAAGCATGATAAAAGCATTTCGTATCCATGATGTTTTTACTGTCGCTAATTGTGTTGCATAATATCCGATTGCTAACATAACTCCCTCCTTTTTCAGGTAAATAAGTTTGTTTGCAATAATTTCTTGCAAACTCTTTTGCTTTCTGGGAAAGAAAGCTTTTCAATCGCTTTAGTAACAGGAAGCCAAACCGCTTCCAAAATTTCTTTTTCATCCAACTTTATCTCTCCAGAGACAAATGCTGGGAAATACACCACAGATTTATAAACTTTTCGTGAATTTTTCTCAAAGGAGTATTGTTCTGCAAAAGTGATATCGGGAAATATTTTTTCTATAAAAAGACCTGTTTCCTCTCGAAGTTCTCGTAGTGCTGTCTCTTGCGAGTCTTCTCCAGGATTTTTATGACCTTTTGGAAATCCCCAAAAATATCCTGATTTATGTAAGAGCAGCAGGACTTCCATCCCGCTGTCGCTATTTCTTAGAGGTATGATGCCGAAAGATTCTTCATGAACTTCAGACATAGATTATTTTTTGTACGGGGCAAATAAAACTGTGGAATTATGACCGCCAAATCCAAAAGAGTTGCTTAATGCTACATTTACTTTATGGGATTTTGCTTCATTTGGAACCACGTCAATTCCATCCACTTCTTCTTCGAGCTCTTGAATATTGATCGAAGGATGCAATTTGCCAGTTTGGATCGCTTTAATCGTAGCAATCGCTTCGATCCCGCCCGCAGCTCCAAGGCAATGTCCAGTCATTGATTTTGTTGCATTCATCTTAATATTCTTTACATGAGGACCGAAAACTTTTTTAATCCCCCTAATTTCACATACATCCCCTACTAAAGTAGAAGTTGCGTGGGCATTGATATAATTGACCTCTTCTTTCGTGATCCCTGCATCTTTTAATGCATTTTCGATACAAAGAGCAACCCCAGCTCCATCTTCTTTCGGATCGGTCATATGATATGCATCACACGAAAGGGCTCCTCCTAAATATTCAGCGAGAATCGGAGCGCCTCTTTGCAAAGCATGCTCCAAACTCTCTAGAACGAGAACACCGCATCCTTCTCCCATCACAAAACCGTCTCTTTGTTTGTCCCATGGTCTAGAAGCTTTAGTTGGGTCATCGTTTCTTTCTGAAAGTGCTTTAATGGCAACAAAGCCGGCAAGGCCGATAGGATTGATAGGAGCTTCAGACCCACCGCAAAGCATTAAATCAGCATCACCTTTGCGAATATGTTCTGCAGCAGCGTGTATACAATAGTTTGAAGTTGCGCAAGCAGTCGAGATCGAATAGTTAGGTCCCATAAAGCCAACGTCAATGGCTAAAAGGGCGCCTCCCATATTGGTAATAATATAAGGAACAAAAAATGGGGTAAGTCTCTTAAAACCTTTATGTAAGACGGTTTCCACGCCATCATAGAAAACATTCATTCCACCCATTCCGGATCCAATCACAATACCGCAACGAGTTCTATCAAGTTTGTCTAATGAATTAAGAGGAAGACCCGAATGTTCTAACGCTTTTTTCCCAGCTACGACGCTATAGCGAATAGAAGGGTCAACTCGTCTAGATTGTTTTTTATCCAAATATTCGCCAGTATCAAAATTTCTTATAACTCCGGCAAATCTCGTTGGATAATCTTGACAAGGAAATTCTTCAATAGGAACTATCCCGCTTTTTCCTGCCAGTAGTTGGTCATAAAATAAATCTACATCGGTACCGAAGCAAGAAACGATTCCCATGCCAGTGACGACGACACGTTTTTTTTGCATAATTCCCCTGATGATAATTTATGATTTTGAATTCTAATATGGTAATGAATTTACGAATTAAAATGAACTAAAAATTCCTTTATAAACTACCGGACTAGGAGTGGGAAGAGTAAGAAATTTTCGGTTCTTCTGAGACGTTGATTTGAAGATCTACGATGCTTCCTTCCCGCCAAAGTTGCTCTAATTGGTATCTTTCACGAAGGCCTGGCATAAACAAATGTACCATAACCCCAATAAAATCAAGGACTACCCAATCACCGGTTTGCATCCCTTCTACGTAAACAGCTTTTTCTCCCAGCTTTTCTAACGTATCCATTATAGCTGCGGCAATTGCGACTACGTGTCTATCTACATTCCCTTCAGCGATAATGACATAATCAGTAATGGAAGAAAACTCGCGCACATCTAAAGCTAATAT
>JABEVM010000161.1 GCA_013041585.1 Chlamydiota bacterium | reverse complement strand
ATTTTAATTACGATCTGATTTAGAAAAGAGTAAGCTGCCTATACGAAGGTGCGTAGCCCCCTCTTCTATAGCAATTTTATAGTCTTGGGACATTCCCATAGATAGATAAGGAAAAGCCCCCTCATTTTTAGTAAGAAGCTTAAGACTATCTCTAAGCTTGCGAAGCCTTGCAAAACAGTTTCGAACTATTTTTGCGTCCTGTGTTAATGGGGCTATCGTCATAAGTCCTTTGATCTCTATTCCAGGAAGATCTTTCAAGGCTTGAAAAGCTTGCATACAGCCCTCTTCTGTAAACCCCTGCTTGGAATCTTCTCCAGAAGTGTTTACCTGCAATAAAATTTGCGAGGTTATCCCTAATTCCTGACTTCGTTCAGCTATTTTCAAAACTAAATTTTCTGAATCTACAGAATGTATCAAAGAAACTTGCCCTACGATCTTATTTACTTTATTGGACTGCAAAGGTCCTATGAAATGCCAGTTAATGTCAGATGGAAGTTGAACCTTTTTTTCTAAAAGAGCCTGCACTCTGCTTTCAGCAAAATCACGGTACCCTAAATCATAGGCTTCTTGCATTTGACTTAGAGAGGCTGATTTTGTAACAAGAAGTAGATGAACCTCTGCTGTATTTGTAGAGGAGGCTTGCACAGAGTTGATCTCTTCCAGTAAGAAGACTAATTTATCTTGCAGGGACATTTCAAACCTAAAATAAGAATCACTAATCCTTACCGTTATAACATTTATAGAAAATCTTGCATCATTCAAAAATTTATTTACACTTCCTATGAACTATAACACTTACCCCTTGCTTTATCTGCATTTTATCGGCATAATAAGGGATATATACATGCCGAGAAAATGCCGATATTATGCAGATAAAATTCTCTCCCAATTACACGATTACACCTAAAATAGCCAACTTCCTCATGCGTATTGAAGCTGCAAAGCAAAAAGTCATGCTCTTACCTTTAACGCCTATTGTACTATCATCATTACGCGAAACTGCTAGGCTTTATACAACGCATTATTCTACCATGATCGAAGGAAACGCCCTCTCTCCAGACCAAGTCGAAGAAGTGTTAAAGCATGAAGGACATTTTCCGGGACGGCAGCGAGACGAAAAGGAAGTCAAAGGCTATTATGCCGCCTTAACTCAAGTTGAAAGATGGGCTGCGCAAGGTATCTCTATTACTGAGAAGATGATCCAAACCTTACATGCTCTTGTAATGGCAGATGGAAAAGCCAAAGTAAAACCAACCCCTTACCGAGATGGGCAAAATGTGATTCGCGATGGCCGAACAAGGGCCATTATTTACATGCCACCTGAAGCTAAAGATGTTCCCGGTTTGATGAAAAGTTTAGTTGTATGGATGGAAGAAAATACTGCAATCCCTTGCGCAATTGTCGCAAGTATTGCTCATTATCAATTTGCAACAGTACACCCATACTATGACGGTAACGGGCTCTCAGCAAGACTTCTGACAACATTACTCTTGCACTTAGGTGGCTATGATTTAAAAGGCCTTTATTCCTTGGAAGAATACTATGCACGAAACCTTGGCGCCTATTATGAAGCAATAAGCATTGGCGAATCTCATAATTATTATATGGGGCGAGCAGAAGCTGACATTACCAAATGGGTCGAATATTTTGTAGAAGGTATGGCTGTTTCATTCGAAAATGTCTTGAAGCGAATGAATGAAGCTCATCTGCAACAATCTCCAGATCAGAGCGCACTCCTTAGAAAGCTTGAACCAAGACAACGCAAGGTGCTCACTTTATTTCAAGAATTCGAAACCGTCACAAGTAAGCAAATCGCTGACTTATTTGGTTTTAAACCACGTACTGGAGCTCAAATTTGCAAAGATTGGATTGAAAACGGTTTCTTAGAAATAGCTGTCTCCTCTAACAAAGGTAGGAAATATAAACTCTCTAAGAAATATGAGGAGCTTCTTGAATAAAATCAGTCCTGATAGGGCCTGTCCAGGATCAACTTTATTGCCATCGCATTTTTAAGTGACCCTGTAGCCTCTAACATCTTCTTCCCTCTACAAGAGGCTTCCTCCTTTCCATACACAGGTTCATCAGCGTAGATGAACTGATCGCTGACAACTGCCCTCATTTCAAGTTCATGCGAATCCAGATTTAGCTTTCTCTGCTCTACATTTGTTTGAATAGAGCGGTTTTCGATATCAGAGCGAAGAATGATTCGAGAAGACGGTTTTGGCTGAGGAGGAATAGGTCTTTTTACAGCTACAACTTCAGGCTCTTTATGGACTTCATGAAAAACCTCCTCCTCGTCTTCTTTCTCATGAGGAGGTTTCTTTTTTTTACGGAGCAGCGCCGGCAGCACAAATATCAAAAGCACAACGATAACGTTAAAAATCTGTGGCCAGTCCATGAAAATCTCTTATTTTTTTGGATGATCGTCTTTAGAAATTGCTGTGCGCATTTCGGTATCTGCTTGGATATTTTTCATGCGATAAAAGTCCATGATGCCTAAATTGCCTTTTCGGAAAGAATCTGCAATTGCTATAGGAATCTGCGCTTCCGCTTCAACAACCTTAGCGCGCATATCGGTCACTTTAGCTATGTTTTCTTGTTCCATAGCAACCGCCATAGCGCGTCTCTCTTCCGCTTTAGCCTGTGCAATCCGTTTATCAGACTCGGCTTTATCAGCTCTAAGTCTCGCTCCAATGTTATCTCCAATACCAATATCAGCGATATCAATCGAGAGAATTTCAAAGGCGGTTTGGGCATCTAGGCCTCTATCCAAAACAAGTTTAGAAATTTGCTGAGGAGCTTTAAGCACATCAGAATGTGTCTCTGCAGCGCCAATTGCATTAATCATCCCCTCTCCTACACGGGCAATGATCGTATCTTCTGTAGCACCACCAACGAGCTGCTTGATATTTGTTCTTACTGTTACTCTTGCTCTACATTTAAGCTGAACCCCGTCTTTGGCAACCGCTGTGATATAATCCCCTCTACTTGCATCCGGGCAATCGATCACCTTTGGATTGACTGATGTTTTTACCGCATCTAAAATATCTCTACCGGCTAAGTCAATTGCTGTCGCTTGTCTCCATGTAAGTGCGATATTGGCTTTGTCAGCCGCAATCATAGCTCGTACGACATTGATGACATTACCCCCCGCCATGTAATGCGTCTCAAGATCTGCGACCGTAATGTCCTTTAAGCCGGCTTTATAGGTGTTGATACGCGCAATGACGATCACGCGTGGAGGAATTTTTCGTAAACTCATTCCAATGATATTAAAGAGAGAAATAGGCGTTCCTGAAACAAAAGCCTGGAACCACAAACTTAAAAACCGACCCATTACTAAGATTAAAACAAGTGCGATGACGCCAAGTCCTAATAGCAGAAAGTATCCGCCAGCTGCTGTGTCAATTTCTCCAAGTATATTCATGATTCATTTTCCTTCATTAGAGCGGTTTAACGATGAGATGAGATCCTTGTCCACCTATGACTTTGACCTCAGTTCCTTTTTCTATATATCCTGTTTCTGCCATAGCTTGTTCTTGCATTCCTTCGATGAGAATAGATCCGGAAGGTTTTAGATTGGATGCACATACTCCGGTTTTTCCAACGAGTTCCTGTTTAAAAGAAGTAGCTACATATCCTTCTTGGTCTTCATCGGAATATAAACTGTTATTCTTGGCCGAAGAACGAATATGCCATAGAGCAAGTCTACAGACTGCGATCGTGATACATATGATCACAAATAAATAAGTTAAGCTATACTTCAAGTTTACACTTAAGAAAGCAAACCAAACAACACTGGTAATGAGAAAAAAACCACCTATAAACGCTGCAACACCGCCTGGAACAAAAAATTCTAGATAGACAAGAAGCAGACCGATGATTGCCAAAGTAATGATCATAAACATAACTATTTTTCCTCAAAAGCTCTTACAATAATTTTATTCCCTTCAATTCTATATACAAAGATAGGAGTATTGCCATCAATGAAGCCCCCTTCTGAAAAGGCGTCGTATGTCTTTCCTTCGATCTCTATTTTTCCAGAGGGTCTCATTGTCGATACTGTCACTCCCCTAGCATGGATCTTCGGAAGCTCTTCTTTTGTTCTTCCCGCCACATACCCCAAAGAAGCTTCCTGCTCTCCGGAAGAAATCAGGCGTTTATAAAAAAATTTGCGTTTTGCTAAAAACCTACCTAAAAAAGAGATCGCTAGCACTGAAAGAACAATGGCTCCGCAAAACCAAGCAAGTCTTTTCAAGATCTCATTCATAGCGAAGCTTACCTGCTCGGAAGAGAAATGTCCATTTGTAAAATGTACATTCTCCATATGAGGGAGCATAAGTAAAAAGAGACCAACGATGGTAAAGACAATGCCCAAAATACCAGCTACTCCAAACGTTGGCAAAACAAAAAATTCCAAAATAAGTAAAAGAAGCCCTGTGCAAAAAATGATGACCTCGATCCAGTTTACAGCTTTAATTGCAAAGCTT
>JABEVM010000160.1 GCA_013041585.1 Chlamydiota bacterium | reverse complement strand
TCCTAATGCAGAAAGTTCCAGAGAAGGAAAAACGCTTGTGGTATGCGCAGCAAGCCGTTGAAAACGGATGGAGCCGAAGCATGATGTCATCGTGGATCGAGTCTGATTTATTCAGCCGACAAGGAAAAGCTATCACGAATTTCAAGAAAACTCTTCCATCTCCCGACTCTGACTTAGCCGTTCAAATGATGAAGGATCCCTATAACTTGGCCTTTGTCGAGTTGGATAAGAGCTACAGGGAAAGAGAGCTAGAATTGGGCTTGATGGAGCATATTCAAAAATTTCTTTTAGAACTTGGCCAAGGGTTTGCTTTTGTAGGACGTCAGGTGAGCCTCGTCGTCGATGGACGTGAATATTTTGTGGATTTGCTGTTTTACCACCTTAAGTTACGTAGGTACATAGTTTTAGAGCTAAAAGCCCGTGAGTTCGACCCAAAAGACATAAGTCAAATAAATTTTTATATGTCCGCGGTTGATGACCACCTTAGGCATGCCGGAGATGAACCGACAATAGGTATGATTTTCTGCAAAACAAAGCAAAATTTTACCGTCGAATACGCTTTGAGAGATTTCAATAAGCCAATTGGGGTTGCTGGCTATGAAATCACACTCGTCGAAACTCTTTCTAAAGAACTGAAGGAAAGCTTGCCAACCATCGAAGATATCGAGGCAGAATTTGGCAAAGAAGAGCCGGATAAGAAAAAATAACCTAAATAAGGAAACAGCTGCTCCCCTATTTATAACATGTTGGTTATTAATAAGATGCGAATCTTTTATCTTAAACCATGCAAGGTCCAGAGTAAAGGCAAGAAATGATCGAATTAAATGGTTTGACTTCAGTAGAAGCCCAGCAACGTTTGCAAAAATATGGGCTTAATACTTTACCGGAAGAAAAACATAATCCTTTTGTCATTTTCTTGCATAAGTTTTGGGCTCCAGTTCCATGGATGCTTGAAATCATTATTTTATTGGAAATCATTTTAGGAAAATTTGCAGAAGCCTGGGTTATAGGAGTACTTGTATTATTTAATGCCCTTCTTAGCTTTTTTCAGGAAGGTAAGGCGAAGAACGCATTGCGTTTGTTGAGAAATAGACTCGATGTCCAAGCACGGGTGCTTCGAAATGGCGAATGGAATCTAATATCTGCTCAAAAACTCGTTCCCGAGGATATCATCCTCATTCGAATGGGCGATATCGTTCCTGCTGATGCAATATTGTTGCATGGGCATGTTTTGATTGATCAATCCGCGATAACGGGAGAGTCATTACCTGTGGAATCTTCCACTGGAGAAAATGCTTATGCTGGATCCATGGTCAAACATGGCGAAGCCTATGCAAAAATCTCATCAACAGGAAAAAATACGTTTTTCGGCAAAACGGCCGAAATCATGCGTTCTACAAAGACCCCCTCGCATCTTGAAAAGACAATATTTTCTATAGTGAAATATCTTGTTGTCTTTGACATCATTCTGATCATTTCTATATTTATTTATTCTCTATATCACGGAATCCCTCTATCTGAACTCGTTCCTTTTTCATTACTTCTACTCGTTGCCTCTGTTCCTGTAGCTTTACCTGCGACCTACACCTTATCTACTGCTTTAGGCTCTATCGAGCTTGCCAAATCAGGCGTTCTCGTTACTCGATTATCTGCCATCGAAGAAGCTGCTGCTATGAATATTTTATGCGTTGATAAAACGGGCACAATCACGCAAAATTCTCTGCGAGTTTCAGCTCTACTTTCCTACGCACCTTATACAGACGATGATCTGCTCAGCTTGGCATCCATGGCATGTGAGGAAGCAACACAAGATCCTCTTGACCTTGCGATATTAATGGCATCTAAAGAACGCCAATCAAAGTATTTTATGGCAAAGAAGGTGCAATTCACCCCTTTCGATCCAAATAGAAAATGTTCCGAGGCAATCGTCAATTATAATGGTCAAGAGTTGCAAGTTTTCAAGGGTGCTCCCTCTGAGCTAGTAAAGAGAGTTGATCAAAGCCGTGATTTATTTAAAGACCTTGAAATTCTCTCTTCTGATGGATCTCGCATTTTGGGGGTAATTTTTGGAGCTAAAGATCAATTCCAATTAGTAGGTCTGATCGCATTACAAGATCCTCCCAGAGAAACATCTAAGGGAGCAATAAAAGAAATCCATGACTTGGGAATCAGGGTTATGATGATGACAGGAGATAGCTATGCAACAGCTCGCTCTATTGCCTACCAAGTTGGAATGGGCTCCAAAGCTCTTTCTAGAGATGATATTCAGCGATTATCAAAAGAGAAAATTGTAGAAACCGACATTATCGCCGGAGTTTTTCCAGAAGATAAATTTCATATCGTTCAACTGTTACAAAATGAAGGGTATATATGCGGTATGACAGGAGATGGGGTCAATGATGCTCCAGCATTGAAAAAAGCTGAGATAGGGATTGCAGTGAGCAACGCTACCGATGTGGCAAAGGCTGCAGCTAGTCTTGTCCTGACAAACCCAGGGCTCATTGATATTGTGGAAGCTGTAAAATCGAGCAGACGAATCTATCAACGAATGTTGACATATACAATAAATAAAATTATCAAAACATTGGAAATCTCAATTTTACTCGGAATTGGTTTAATAATTACAGGTAATTTTATTATATCTCAATTTCTAATTGTATTATTATTATTTGCCAATGATTTTGTAACCATGTCTATATCAACCGATAATGTTGCATTTTCTCAAAAACCAGACAAGTGGGACATCAAGAAATTGGCTTTTGTAGGGGGTGTATTTGCTGCCTGTATTTTAGGATTATCGTTCTTCATTCTTTTTGCTGGGTATCGGTTCCTGCATTTATCAATATTAGAGCTAAGAACATTGGTTTTTTTGACGCTGGTCTTTACAGGACAGGCGACTGTTTACCTTGTTCGTGAACGCAAACATTTTTGGCATTCCAGGCCAAGTTCTTGGATGTTGACATGCTCACTCGTGGATATCGCTATAGTAAGCATTATGGCTATAAATGGCTTATTGATGACACCGATAAATATATATTTAGTGTTTGTACTACTTGCTGTTGTTGCTATTTATTTTGTATTTTTAGATTTCCTAAAAATCAGGATTGCCAATTTTTTTGATTTATAAAACAACTTTGAAATATGGAATTCGCAAGGTCACCCTCTACATGGCTTTAAAACAGCTCCCCATGTCAGAAGTTACATCTTGTTATCCATGTTCTTTATTGATCAACAAAATCCGTGTAAGCGAACATTGATTTTGGGCTTGGATAAGTTTTTTCTTCAAAAAACCGCTTAGAGACCGCTTCTCTTGTCTTGTCTGCATCCGTTCTTTCTTCCTCTGATCCATATT